>JAGZXV010000083.1 GCA_018378255.1 Clostridiaceae bacterium
TATCGACAATGATGCCCTCGCCGATCAGAGTTAAACCATATGCATCTTCACCCACAGACCACTCTTCTTCATTTTTTTTCCTGCAGATCACTGTCGGTATTGTAACAGCCTGCTCGTCTCCATAACAACAGACCTGCGTGTAAGTATCACATAAATCCAGTCCTATTATCAGTCCGTCCATAGACAGCCCCCTTATTCAAATATCCTCTACATCAGGGAAAATAATTCTTCCGCGGTAGCAATCTTCACCAGATATTCCTGCATTTTCTTTTTCAGGCTCTCTTCTTCCTTCAGACTTAAACATAATCCCATATCATTCAGACAGGCAAACCGGCTGTCCGATTTTGGAAATGCAGACATATCGCACGAAATGCTGCCTTCTTTTGCCAGCACACGGGTTCCGTCCTTCAAATCATAAATCTGGTATTCCATAATTTCGCCTTCAAAAAGGATCTTTTGTTTAATAAAAATCCCCTGATAAACTCGTTTCATCTCTTCAGCATGGAATTCCTCTTCGTCAGGCAGAATTCTGATTTTCAGCTCCACCTTAGAATCTTTTCTTCCGCAATACTGAATAATTCCTTTATCCATAATATCCTCAGGTATGGCCATATGCTTTGCCAAATCCTTAAAATAGGCAAACACCATCCCCTCGGACAGAATAATATTCATAATCGTTTCACATAGCTTCTTCTGCTCATCCGTCAGCTTCGGCAGCGTGGAATAATACTTTGTCAGCGCCAGCAGATAGATGGTCGGAACCTTATCCTTTTCAATGGTGCCGTGGATCGCACCTTCCAGATAACTGAACACCTTATCGTCAGACGGCAGGCCCTGAATGAAATACTCCGCGCTTTTCACCGTGAAATACGCTTTAACAATGCTCTCTGATGTCTTTTTCCTGGACGCATACAGATCGAATACCTTATCAATATTGAGCATGGCATCACTGAACAGCATCTGGGCTAAAAGCCGTTCCTCTAAATCATAAGTCTCCACATGATCCAAAAGGCCCTGCTTTAATACGCGGTACATCTGTGAAGCAGTACCGTTATAATGCTCACAGAGATAGTCCATGACCACACTGTCTGAAAATCCCGCGTCGAATACACGGTAGGACAGGTGGAGCAGCAGATCATCCTGGTCAAATAAACTCTGCAGAATCATCTTTGAACACATCTTGAGCAAATGCTTATCTGATATTTTCTCAGCTCCATATTCTTTAATCAGCTCATAGGCCTCCCGGATATATCCCTGACGGATAAAGGTTTCACAGACGCTGATCCGTTCCGCCCTCGTCACGGATTTCATATCCATCATGAGCAGATAACTGCTGCTTTTCTCAGCCGTATCTTCCTCTTCTCCGGCCGCCATGCGGGCATAATATGACACAATCTTGCTGAGTATTTTCTTTTCATACATGGGATGCAGTTTCAATTGACCCGCCAGCTGTTCCAGCAGGCGTATCTGCCCTTCATCCGGGTTTTCCAGCTCCAGAATCTTCCCACACTCCTTTAAAAGCAGCATGGTGTGCTCCGGATAGACTTCAAAACACCTCTGTTCCAGCTCAGGCTTGTCCATCACCGGTGTTTTAACATATGCGATATCCGCATACCGGTTGCCGTAAGCGTCCTGAAAAAGAATATGGCTCTTTTCCGAAAACAGCGGCACATAGGCCACGCCGTCGTTAATTATATAAGCCTCTTCCTCCAGAAGCTCTTCATGACAGACCACCACATATTTCATGGCCTGATTCCTGCAGCTTATCCGGTAAGATCTCAAAATGGCAGGCAGAACTTTAGCCACCGGCTTATCGATCATATCTTTATAAATCATATGATCATAAATTACTGCCAGGCGGCGGTTAATCTGGGCTGCGAACAGCTGATTCATGGCAAACTGCTCAATCTCCCGCTCATAATCCTTATAGATGGCGGTGTCGGCATTCACATAAGTCAGTATATTTTGGTAAAGCACCGACTTATTATAGCGGTCCAGCTCATTATCATAAGAAAAATAGAGCAAAATCTCCCTGGGAAGGGCATGATTGTAGTCCTTAGGCAGAGAATACAGATAATATTCATAAAGCCTGGTCAAACTGACCTTTTCCGCCAGCGCCTTCTCATACCAGGTAAATGCATCCGCTGTCCGGATTCCGCCTTTAATCAGGATTCCGCACAGGGCGCCGAGAATCTCCTTTTCCGGATACTTCTCATAAAGCTTTGCCAAAATATGATACAGAATCTTATTAAAATATTTCACCGCATTGGCAGTCTTTGCGGTTTTTAAAGCCAGATCGGAAGAAATCACATCCTTCTTCACTCCATAATTTAACGCCTGCAGCTCCATGCCTTCCAAATTCTTTAAAAACTCCGGATTTCCGTTGAGAATCTTACATACTTTAGCATACAGCAGCGGGCTGTGGCATCCCCTGGCATAAATCTTTTTAATACGGGCCAGCAGATTGGCCGGATTCTCCGCCAAATCTTCATCCAGCTTTAAAAGCAGGAAAAACAGATAATGATTCTGTTTCCGTTCCTCCAGATATTTGTTGAGAAGGCGGATCAGGGATTCCTTCTGCCCGTCATTGGGATGGATTAAAAGATTCAGATACTGATAATAACAGTAATCTTCCACCTCTTCAAGCCTTGACATCAGAATGCTCTCTCTGCTCTCATCCAAGATCAGGCAGGCCTGTTCCTTATTGTCCGTCAAAAACAACAGTTCCGCATACATCAGGTTCAACCGGTTATTTGGTTCGTAAAGAGCCCTCACCAATTCCAGTTTCTGGATCATCTGGTTCAGGATAAATGCATCCTCATAGGTGCCGCTTTCATAGTCTAACCGGAGGGAAATATAGCGTTCCAGGTCTTTTCTGGCCACAGCCGCTGTCCCATCCGAAACCTCCACGGTTTCATCTCCTAACGCTTCTACAGGGATGGTCACCGTTTTATTATACATGGTGAGAATCACCGCCCCAAAATTCCTGCCTTTATGCAGCCTGGACGGCTGGATTCTGAATTTAAACTCACATTGGTTATCCGTAAAATCGGCATTTGTAATAATCTTCTGGGGGAGCAGTATGAAATCTCCATCCGCTTTTGCTTCCATATAGGCATAACCCCAGGTATTTTTCTTAATCAAAATCTTATCATCCAGCGGCTCCAGAAGATTTTCGTAAAATCTGGTTTCTTCCGGGATTTCCAGCCGGACCGGATCTTTTACTTTCAGGAAGACAAGAAATTCCTCCATCTGGTTGTGCCGGTTCACACGCCCCTTTAAACCGTCATATACGGCGCGTATCCCTATATCCTGCATAAAAGGTGCTTCAATAAAATCCTGGTATTCAAACAGCCTCAGCGCGGTATCCCAGTCATTCTTAGCCAGCTTCCCAAAATCTGCTGCCGTTTCCAGACCGCCCAGCACCTTGCCTGAATTGCCAAGTTCCACACGAAAAGAATAAGGAATCTCCTTTTCACCACCATTGGTCACCAGATAAAAAGATCCCTTAATTATGTCACCGTGTTCCAGGTGACCACTATTTATTTCATAAGTTATATGATTTCTGAGCCCTCCAAATGCATAATTCTGTATGCAGACCCTCTCACTGGAAGAATACATGAGCCCTTTAATATGCAGATTGTTCTCACTTGTTATGTAAATTTCTTTTTTAGTAATTTCCCCTGCTCTCACCACATCGTCAATGGTGTCCGGGCTGCATATGATCTGAGGTACTTCAGAATCAATAATCCCTTTTGCCAGTCGATTGATTTTCTCTTTCATGGTACCACCTGTCTTTTATCATCAATGTTTATCATATCATATTTTTAATTGATTTAAAAGCAGATTTTGTCGACTATTGTCATGCCATTATTTGACAAGTAACCATTCACCTGGTTTCCCATCAGGTGTTCATCCGATGCTTCTTGACCGGCTTTTTCGTTCAAGAAGATAAGCCGTCTGAACTGTTACTTTGACAATTCTTTTGGAGAAAGGCGGGTTCATCCGTCCCGACTATATAAAGCTTTGCAACATCCCCTTGATTTAACGGTTGAAAATTGATATGATAGGGATAACACTACGATGAATCAAACGGAGAATAATTATGCTTTCTGAACCCATGACTTTATATAAACTGATGAACCTGTATATGCTGAAGCAGGTAAATTTTCCACTGACAAATTCCCAGTTGTCAGATTTTTTTCTGGATCATGAATATACCACTTATTTTACGCTGCAGCAGGCGTTGAACGAACTGCTGGAAGCCGGATTGGTGCGCGTGGAAAGCATTCATAATACCTCCCGATATGAAATCACAAAAGAGGGAGAAGATACCCTCTCTTTTTTTGGCAAAAAGATATCTCCCGCCATCATTGAAGATATGGATCAGTATCTGAAAGAAAACCGTTTCCGTCTGCGCAATGAAGTCGGCATGGTATCCGATTTCTATAAGTCCACCAACCAGGACTATATCGTGCACTGTGAGGTCCGGGAAGGCAAGAATCCGTTAATCAGTTTTGATTTATCCGTACCTGATAAAGAACAGGCAGAACTCATGTGCAGCAATTGGGAAAACAAAAGCCAGGAAATTTATTCCTTTGTGATGCGCACCCTCATGAGCAGCTAAAAAGATGGAACCGGCATAGCTTACCGATACCTTTTGCAGATTATCAGCGGATGCCTCAGTCCCATCTTTTTATTATCTTTCAATATATAATATCTCGTTACCGTTTTATTATCTTTTTAATTCAAGTTCTCTTGTGTCAAATTCTCAATAAAATCCCAGATTTCTTCCCTGCCCTGCTTGCTTGTTGCAGAAAATGGAAATATCTTAACTTCCGCCCCTGCGCCCAAACCATTTTTCAGCATCTTAATATGCTTTTGTATCTGACTCCTGTTGATTTTATCCAGCTTAGTCGCAACAATAATCGGCTGGTATCCATGGTGCAGAATCCAGTCGTACATGGTCTTATCATTGCCCGACGGTTCATGGCGGATGTCAATCAATAGGAATACAGCCTTCAGCTTTTTAGATTTATGAAGATAATCTTCAATCATCTTACCCCATTTGGCCTTCACCTCTACCGCCACTTTGGCATATCCGTATCCCGGCAGATCCACATAATAAAAAGCATCGTTAATCTTATAATAATTAATCGTCTGCGTCTTTCCCGGCTGGGAGGATGTCCTGGCGAGGGACTTCCTGTTCATAAGCGCATTGATCAGGGACGATTTTCCCACATTGGACTTTCCCGCGAATGCGAATTCCGGGCAGGTGTTCTCCGGCAGCGTGCTGGTGATCCCGCAAACCGTCTCCAATTCTGCGTTTTTTATAATCATTCTGTAAATGCCTCCTGTATCACTTCCTGCATATGTTTCACATACACAATCTGCAGACCTTTCGTAATCTCTTTCGACAGTTCTGCTATATCCGGGCGGTTTTTATCCGGCACAAGCACTTTTTTGATGTGTGCCATCTTCGCCGCCAGTATCTTTTCTTTCAGGCCGCCGATGGGAAGAACCCTTCCTCTCAGAGTGATTTCTCCGGTCATGGCAACCTTGGCCGAAACCATTTTACCGGTCACCGCAGACAGCATGGCAGTAGCCATGGTGATGCCTGCAGACGGGCCGTCCTTAGGAACCGCCCCTTCCGGAATGTGAATGTGCATATCGTGCTTTTCAAAATAATCATCGGCCACCTGATAGCTCGGGCAGACGGAACGCACATAGGTTAAGGCTGTTTGTGCCGATTCCTTCATCACATCCCCCATCTGGCCCGTCATCGCCAGCTCTCCCTTTCCGGGCATCACATTTACTTCAATCTGCAGGGTATCGCCTCCGACGCTTGTCCATGCTAATCCCCTGACAATGCCCACCTGGTCCTCTTCATTGGCGGATTCAAAGGAGATTCTCTCTTTTCCCAGGTATTTTTCAAGATTGCTCTCCGTCACCTTTACAACAGCTTTCTTATTCTCCAGGAATTCTCTGGCCGCTTTCCGGCAGATATCACCGATTCTGCGTTCCAGATTGCGGACACCGGCCTCTCTTGTATAGTTATGGATGATCTTTACCAGAGCATGATCGCTGATCATAAGTTGGTCTTTGGTAAGCCCATGGCGCTCCAGCTGTTTCGCCACTAAGTAATCCTTAGCAATATGGAATTTTTCATTCTCCGTATAGCTGTTCACTTCAATCAGTTCCATACGGTCCAAAAGCGGCCCCGGTATGGTCTGTGTGGTATTTGCCGTCGCGATGAACAAAACATTGGACAGATCAATGGGCTGTTCAACATAGTGGTCACGGAAACGCACATTCTGCTCCCCATCCAAAACCTCCAGCAGGGCGGAAGAAGTATCTCCCTTATAGTCGCTGCTCACTTTATCAATCTCATCCAAAAGCATCAGCGGATTGCTGACCCCTGCCTGGCGAAGTCCGTCTACCAGACGTCCGGGCATTGCTCCTACATAGGTCTTCCTGTGTCCGCGGATCTCCGCTTCATCCCGGATGCCGCCCAGGCTGATGCGCACATATTTCTTATTCAGCGCTTTAGCCACAGACCGGGCGATGGAAGTCTTTCCGGTTCCGGGAGGCCCAACGAGGCAGATAATCGGGCTGGTTCCCTTTTTCGTCAGGGTGCGGACCGCCAGATATTCCAAAATCCTCTCTTTTACCTTTTCCAAACCGTAATGATCTTCGTTCAGAATCTTTTCCGCATTTTTCAGGTTGTTATAGTCCTTTGACACCTTTTTCCAGGGCAGGTCCAGGAGAGTTTCTATATAAGTTCTTAGTACATTGGCTTCCTGGCTTCCGCTTGGCATATTTTTAAAGCGGTCAATCTCCTTCTGGATCTTTTCAACCACTTCTTTATCGGCCTTCAGGCTCTTTAGCTGTTTCTGGTACTCATCAGCATCGGATGCCGGATTATCCTCTCCCAGTTCCTGGCGGATAATTCTCATCTGCTCCCGGAGAATATATTCTTTTTGATTCTTATCTATACTGGCCTTCACCTTAGCCTGGAATTCCTTCTTAATCTGTGAAACCTGGATTTCCATGATCAGGTTATGTACCAGGACTTCATAGCGATGTTCCAGAAGAAGGCTTTCCAGTATCTCCTGTCTCACCGTGTAATCCCACGGAAGCTGAATCGCAATCTGGTCCATCAGCTGCCCCAGTTCAGATATAGAAGTCAGGTTAGGAAGAATCTCCTTGGCTGCTTTAGGATAGGCCCTGCCGTATTCTTCCAGTTTGTCTTTCAAAATCCTGGACATCGCCTCCTGGGTTACCAGATCCATTTCTTCATAATTGGAACCGATACATTCTATCTCTCCCAGCAAATAAGGTTCATCCGAATCCAGTCCAAAAAGCTCCGCGCGCTGAAGCCCTTCTACCATTACGCGGACCACATTGCCAGGCATCTTTACCAACTGTTTTATTAAAGCAACGGTTCCGATATGATATAGCTCATCCATCCCCGGATTCATCTCATTAATATCTTTTTGCGTCATAAGGCAGACTTTTTGATCGCTGACCATTGCTTTTTCCACAGCAGCAATCGATTTAGCCCTGCTGATATCAAAATGAATAATCATTCCGGGCAGAATCGTCAGTCCTCTTAGCGCGATTACAGGCATTGTAATGATATGGTTCTCCATTACTCTTCCCTCCTTTTCGTGTTTTCGTTCGTTTAGGATTATTTATGCAAAAATGGGAGCACTGCTCCCATTTTTCAATATCTCTATGCAATACTGTCTGTTCTGTCTTTTTTCAGCCTCTGGGCCAATGTTTTTCTCGGCACCGTAGTATCGCGGTATATGATCTCCGGTTCACCAGAACCGTCCACTACCGATTTGGTAATTGTACAGATTCCGATGTTGTTATCGGACGGAACCTCGTACATCAGATCCATCATCACGGATTCCATAATTGACCTCAGCCCTCTTGCGCCTGTCTTTCTTTCATAAGCCAGGGTTGCAATCTCTTCCAGGGCATCCTGTCTGAATTCAAGCTTCACATCATCCAGTTCGAATAATTTCTGATACTGTTTGGTAAGAGCATTCTTAGGTTCTGACAAAATACGGATTAAAGCGTTCTTTGTCAGCAGTTCCAAAGATACCGTAACCGGCACACGGCCGATGAACTCAGGAATCAATCCAAATTTCACCAGATCCTGAGGCAGTACTTTTTTCAGGAGTTCATCCAGATCCGCCTGATTTTTATCGACGATCTCAGCATTAAAACCGATGGAGCCTGTGCTGAGACGGTTTTCAACAATCTTTTCCAGGCCGTCAAATGCTCCTCCGCAGATGAATAAAATATTCGTTGTATCGATCTGCAGAAGTTCCTGATGAGGATGCTTTCTTCCACCCTGGGGCGGTACGCTGGCTACGGTACCTTCCAGGATTTTGAGCAGTGCCTGCTGCACGCCTTCGCCTGATACGTCCCTTGTAATGGAGACATTTTCCGACTTCTTGGTAATCTTATCGATTTCATCAATGTAGATAATGCCGTATTCCGCCCTGCTGATATCGTAGTCAGCCGACTGAATCAATTTCAGAAGTATATTCTCAACGTCCTCACCAACATACCCTGCTTCTGTTAAAGCGGTTGCATCTGCAATAGCGAAAGGAACGTTTAAAATCTTAGCCAAAGTCTGGGCCAGATAAGTTTTACCGGAACCGGTAGGTCCAAGCATAAGGATGTTGCTCTTTTGTACATCCACATCCAGGTTCTTCTTGGATGTAATTCTCTTATAATGATTGTACACAGCAACGGAAAGCACTTTCTTTGCCGCTTCCTGGCCAATCACATATTCATCAAGAAATTTTTTAATTTCCTTTGGCTTCAATAAATTGATATCTCCAAAATCAGGCGCCGGATCATCATGATTTTCAAGTTCTTCTTCCAGTATCTCAGCACAGAGGTCAATACATTCGTCACAGATAAATACATTATTGGAACCTGCGATTAATTTTCTGACCTGGTCCTGGCTTTTACCGCAAAAAGAACATCTCACTTTATCGTCTGCTCTGCCTGGCATATACACACCTCATTCTTTCTATCGTTTCACAACAAACTGCTAACGGTTCGTAATTACGCTGTCAATCAAACCATATGCCTTTGCTTCTTCTGCAGTCATATAGTGATCTCTGTCCGTATCCCTTTCAATCACTTCATAAGGCTGGCCTGTGTTTGCTGCAAGGATTTCATTCAACTTTTTCTTGGTCTGCAGGATCTTTTCCGCAACAATCTGAATCTCCGTCGCCTGGCCCTGCGCTCCGCCGGACGGCTGATGGATCATCACCTCCGCGTTAGGCAGTGCAAAACGTTTGCCCTTTGCGCCGCCGGCCAGAAGAAATGCTCCCATACTAGCAGCCATGCCAATACAGATGGTTGATACATCACATTTTATATAATTCATCGTATCGTAAATTGCCATTCCCGCCGTAACAGAACCGCCCGGGCTGTTAATGTACAGGCTGATATCCTTATTGGTATCTTCTGATTCCAGGAAAAGCAGCTGTGCGACGATCAGGCTGGCTGATACGTCATTCACTTCTTCTCCAAGAAAAATAATTCTTTCTTTTAACAGTCTGGAGTAAATATCGTAGGAACGCTCCCCACGGCTGGTTGACTCAATGACATAAGGTACTAAACTCATATGAAACTTCCTCCTCTGCCCATTATAATCATATTTTAACAAAGACACAGGTAGATCCCTGCTTAAAAAGCAGGAACCTACCCCTTTATCTTATCGTTCCATTAAACAAGTTTTGCTTCTGCAACAATCATGTCTACGGCTTCCTGTACAGCCAGGTCTTCTTTTACCTGATTGATTCCGCCTTCGCCCATGTAAGCTTTCACCTGATCGGTTTCCATCTTGTAGGCTTCTGCCATGGCTGCAATTTCTTTATCAACCGCTTCATCTTCAACCTGAATATTCTCAGCTTTAACAATCGCTTCCAATACAAGTCTTGTCTGGATACGTTTTAAAGCCTGTGGTCTCATCTGCTCCTGAAGTTTTTCAATTGTCATGCCTGTGTACTGCATATACTGTTCAAGAGATAATCCCTGACTCTGCATTCTTCTTGCATAATCTTCGATCATGTTGTTTACCTGACCATCGATCATCGGATCCGGTATTTCCATAGCAGCGTTGGCTACAGCCTTTTCCACTACTCTGTTCTCATTCTCTGTAGCAGCCTGTTTCTGTTTTGCCTCTAAGAGTTTTGCCTTAACATCTGCTTTGTATTCATCTAAGGTTTCAAATTCTGAAACTTCTCCGGCGAATTCATCATTCAGTTCAGGAAGTTCTTTGTATTTGATCTCCTTAACGGTAACTTTAAATGACGCTGGCTTTCCTGCCAGGTTTTCAGCATGGTATTCCGTTGGGAATGTTACGTTGACTTCACATTCTTCTCCAATGTTTTTACCAATTAACTGCTCTTCAAATGTATCGATAAAGGAATGGGAACCGATTGTAAGAGGATAATCTTCGCTCTTTCCGCCGTCAAATGCAGCGCCGTCCACAAAACCTTCAAAGTCAATTACTACCTGATCGCCATCGGCAACCGGTCTGTCTTCAACTGTAATTAATCTGGAGTTCTGTTCCTGAACTTTCTTCAGTTCCTTCTCCACGTCCTCATCAGTCACTTCTGCAGAAGCCTTTTCAACCTCAAGTCCTTTGTATTCACCTAACGTAACTTCCGGTTTTACAGCAACTGTTGCAGTATAAATAAAATCTTTGCCTTTTTCAATCTGTACAACATCAATTTCCGGTCTGGAAACGATATCAAGGCCACTCTCTTCCATAGCGCCAGCATAGGTAGAGTCAATAACCACATTGGCAGCATCCTCATAGAACACCCCTGGTCCATACATCTTTTCGATCATAGCCTGCGGTGCTTTGCCTTTTCTGAATCCAGGAAGATTGAACTTGTTTTTATTCTTCTTAAATGCAGTTGTCATCGCTTCTTCAAACTGTGCTGCAGGTACTTCTACTGTCAGCTTGGCCATGTTCTTTTCTAATTTTTCTACTTGTAAACTCATTATCCGGGTTCCTCCTTGAATATATAAACGAAATTTAATTTCGTATGTGAATCGCCATACCGTCAGGGCGCTACACTTCAAGTTAGCATTATATCATATCTTTCTTCTAAATACCAGTACTAATTTAATTTTCGCTTTGAGTATTTCCCATCTGAAGAAATCTCAGTTTTTCTATCACATAGGGAGAAATGGGACGAACTTCCATCTCAGGCCGGGCTAAATAAAATCCCTGGAACAGATCCACACCGTATTCTAAAAGAAGCTTCAATTCCCCTTCCGTCTCCACACCTTCGGCCAGCGTAATGATTCTCCTCCTCCTGGTATATTCCATCAGGTTCTGCAAAAGCATCTGCCGGTTCGTGTCTTCATGGATATTCCTCACCAGATTCATATCGAATTTGACGATTCCCGGATCGATCTGGAGTAAAACAGATTCACTGTTATATCCTGCCCCGAAATCATCGATTGCAATCATCGCTCCCCATTTTTTAGCAATATTGATCTTTTTTTCCAGACAGTTCTGGTCTAAAGGCTCACTTTCCGTCATCTCAATCACCAAACGGTCCAAATAATCCTTATAGTTTTCTTCTATCATGAGGACGTCCCCGTCAGAAAGGGTTGTGCTGGCGATGGAATTAATGAATATCTTTTCATTTTTCCCGACATTTCCCGCCTTCACCTGAGACACATAGGACTGAAGCCCCGCTTTCCAGGTGAGTTCCTCCATCTGGGGAAGTTTTGCCTGTACCCTGGCCAGATTGAGGATTTCATTGATTCCCTTCAGGTTTTTAAGTTTCGGCCGCATCAGCAGCTCGTAACCGTATACCCCTCCATCCCGGGTCACAATTGGCTGGAACGCAAAATCCACAAGCTGTTTTTCAAACATACGGTTCAGTTCTTCTCTTCCCGACAGAAGATAGGAATTATTGGTATAGCTCTCCGGGTTAAACTCCAGCGCGATTCCCTTGACGCTGTGTTTTACCGTATACATCGCAAAGTCCGCATAGTTCAAAAGGAGGTCGAATTGATCTGCATTATCCGGATACCAGGCGAAACCTGCCGATACTCTGAGCGGGATCGCATATCCGTTTATCAGCATCGTCGTATCCTTTAAGGTACTCATAAACTGATCCATTCTCTGGCGGATATCGTCTTTTCCTTCTGCGGAATAGAGGAATGTGACAAATTCATCTCCCGAATATCTGGATATAATACCCCCGGCATCTTCAAAGACACGAAGTTTATCCGCAAACAGACGGATATAGCGGTCGCCCTCATCATGTCCATAAGTATCATTGATATATTTCAGGTTATCCAAATCCCACATCACCATTGCGGCGCAGGAACAGCTTTTATCTTTTATCATCCACTCAATCCGTTCACGGAATGCCCTTCTGTTATAAATGTCTGTTAAAAGATCATAATCCCTTTCTCTTTCCAGTTTGATCTTTTCCTGCATATCCGAAGTCACATCGGACAGTACCCCCAAAAGCCTGCCACCGCTCTGGCTTGTGGTAATCAGTTTCAGCCACTTAGGCCCCTGGTCGGGCAGGTAATAAACATGAGGTTCACATTCTCTGTATCTTCCCTTAAATTCTGCCATCCTGCTGTCAAATTCCGGCTTGGACATATAGATATAACGGTCTTCGAGGCTGCCCCATCCCATCATTTCATAGAGGGAACGGCTGCAGAATACATGGTTTTCATCGGAATTGATTTCAAAAACCCCGATTGCAACATTGGCATTTTCAAGAATGGATGAAATTCTGGATGCGGCCTGCGCCACATCCTGACTCAGTTTTTCAATTGCATCGGTCAGTTCATCGATCTCACTGATATTCAGGCGCTTTAATTTAAGCTGGCTGTAGTCCTTGTTTTCCCTCAGCTCCGCCACCAGCTTTCTGACTGGTTTGGTCACCACATTTCCGGCAATGATACCGCCTATAAAGCTGAGAAGAATCGGCGTCAGCATGGACGTCAAAAGCCCGGTTCTCATGGTATCATAGAAAGAAAGCAGATTCTTCCTTTCCACCATTCCTAAGAGAACCCATTCATCTGACTCAAATGGAGTATTATTAGCATAAATATCCAGCTTTTCTTCCGCAATAAACCACCGTCCTCCATCTGAGGAGGTAATGGTATCCATTTCGTCTTTTTCGTTGTACGAATAGCTCAGATCTGTGACACCCGAAAAAAAGCGGTTATACATGGCTCCGGCCACAGTCACCTTATGAACATCCGTGGTCCCCGCTTCTCTGACACCCAGCAGAAGGATTCCTCTTCCATCATCTTCCAATTCATTATAATCCAGCAGGGACTGAACCTGCGCCATAGTCATATCCAGCCCGGCGACCCCAATGATGCTGCCGTCTTTTAATATAATCGGAATGGAATAAGTGATCACATCTTTATCCATCTTATTCAGGCGGATGCCTTTGCTTAGATAGCCATAATTAACCGCTTCCTGGTATCCGGCCCCATGTTCCAGGGCGCTGTTATAAGGTTTGAAAAAGAACTCGGAATTGACATCCGTTTCATCAAAAGAATATCCCAATTCCCAGAAACTGTCCAATGCAATATTATAGGACTTGGATACAGAGGGCAGGCCCCTCTCCAACAGCAGATCTGAATTATCCAGGGCATAACTGCTGGTATCATAATCTCTGATATAAACGCCGGAACGGAGCCCGGATTCCTGATTCACCGCCGCCGGGCCATCCAGCACTACAAATATACCGGTTGCATAGCTTCTATGGAGAAGATCAATCATCTGCTGCGTAATTTTTTCCGTTATCAAACGGTTCAGCTGCGGATCTTCTTTTATATCATTTGCCTGTTTTCCTTCATGATCCAGCACGTTTTGTATCTCATCTGTTATTACGTCCGTATCTGCAATCACGTTGATCCACCGGTGAATGATCTCCTTTTCAAGATACAGTCGGCTGTTTTCCGTATTTTCCCGCAAAATATCCACTGCATTCATCTTCATATTGCGAAATACTCCGCCAAATGTAATGACTGCCACAAAAAGGACTGCCTGTATCATCATAATCACAAGCAGGGGAAATAATAATTTTGTACGGATTGACTTCGACCTATCTATCATTTTATTCTCCAAAAGCTTTTAATTTATTATATGTATCACTGTACCACTGTTCGAAGTTCTCATCGGCAGCAAATGGCTCCACTGCTTCTTCCCGGGTCTTGCCGCCTGCAATGGCATCCTCTACCAAGGCTCTGTCTTCCTGTGCCTTCAGCTGCATGCTCGAATTTAACACTTCACGGGCCTCATTGCCATATTCAAATGGTTTTGTCGTATATAATTCATAGTCGCCAACCACATTCAGCCCGATATCCAGACATTTTTTAAGGGTGGTCCGCTCCTGATCGCTGGCTCCCTCAAAAAACTTCTCCAGCTTACTTCCGTCCTTTGCATCCTTTTTAACCGGCAGATATCCGGAATTCGCTGCAAAGGAGAGGTTAATATCTGTCTGAGTAAACCATTTTAAAAATTCAATCGTGGCGTATTCTTTCACTTCTTCTGATTTTAAAACCAGCATTCCCGCCCCCTGCTGGACGGCATAGGGCTCTGTTCCTTCAAAATTAGGCAGCGGATAGATGTCATTATCGATTTCATAGTTGGTACCATCCTCTTTCGTCACGCTGGACGGAAAATAAGTGACTCCGCTGGTAGATCCTACAAACGCCAGCAAATCACCGGTTTTAACATCATCGCTTCTGAACTTTCCATAGGACGCGTAATATCCATTGACATACGGGACATAATAATTATCCCAAATCCTCTTCATCGTATCTCTGTCAAAATCAATGGTCATCTTTCCGTCGCTGACTTTAAAAATCTCATGTCCCAGCTGCATGCTTCCGATTATCATATAATTGGCAAATGCATCTCTGCCGAAAAAGGCCTTTCCGTCATCCGGTTCTTCCGTCAGACTGTCCGTCCATTTATAATACTCTTCAGCTGTTTTGGCAATACCTTCCCAAGTGGCAAAGGTGTCATCCGACGCCCCTGTAGCTTTTGAGAACTTTTCCCAGTCAGTGGTATTAATCGCAAATACCTCTGTCGATTTCGCAATTGGAAACAATTTTATCTGCTCATCGGTGGGGAACCGTCCCTCATCAATATAAGCGTCCTCATACTCAGCAACCTCTTCTGCCGTAAGGTACTTCCCTATATCAACCGCCATACCGGCTTTATCAACCACATAGGCCGTATCCGCATAGGTAGCAAATGCATTGGGCAGCTTGTCCGAGCCGACTTTCCCTTCAAGACTGTCTTGAACCGCTTTGCTCAAATCATTGATGCTGCCGCGGTTAAACGCTTCTACAACAATCCCCTTATCCATACCCACGCTCTCATTAAACTCTTTTACCAGCGCGTCAAACTCTTCCAACTGAGCCCCATTATAATAATGCCATATCGTAATGACCACAGGGTTTTTCGCTGACAGACCATGATCCTCCTTTTTTGAACATGCCGCAAGACCAAATGCCAGGAAACAAACCAGTGCCGTCCTTATAATTTTCTTCATCAGCCAATCCTCCATAATCTTCCATATTATGCCTATTTTAGCACGCATTTTACTTATACGCAATTAGCAGTATTAAAACCGTATATTCTCGTGAACTTCTCCCAGTCGCCTCTGTTAAGGTATTGAATTACTGCCTTGCCTTATCTATTTTTTCGTGATACCATGTTTTTAAAGTAAAACGTGAAGGCATTTTCGAAAATGCCTTCACGTTTCATGTAAAAAAGATGTCTGTAATGGAGGTTTTTATGGAAATTGAACGAAAATATCTGATAACATCCCCTCCGGAAGATTATTCTTCCTATCCTTTCCATCAAATTGAACAGGGATATCTGAGCACCTCACCTGTTGTAAGGGTAAGAAAAGAGGACGATTCCTATTATCTAACCTACAAATCAAAAGGGCTGATGGTAAGGGAAGAATATAATCTCCCCCTCACCAAAGATTCTTATGAACATTTAATTCAAAAAGCTGATGGAAATATTCTGACAAAAAAACGTTACTTAATTCCTCTAAAAGCCGGAAGCCCTCTAACCATTGAACTGGATATATTCGAAGGTGCTTTCAAAGGGCTGATGCTGGCGGAAGTGGAATTTGAAAATGAACAGGATGCATCCTCGTTCCTTCCCCCCGCCTGGTTTGGTGATGATGTGACCTTTTCCGGTGAATACCAAAACAGCCAGTTAAGCCAGAAGAAATTATAGAGAGGGGAAATCTTTATTTGATGTATTCACGGCTGTGTAATGGCTGCATTAAGGATTAAAAAGATTTTGAGAGAGGGGTAAAAAAGACAAAAGATAGTTTGACTGATGAGATATTTGGCATTTATGCGTTATGTGATATGGAGATTTGATATAAATGATGTGGGGATTGACAGTAAAACGTGAAGGCATTTTCGAAAATGCCTTGAGGGTTGATGTAAAATGGGGCTAAAATTCAATTACTTAAACTGAGAGAACACCATCAGGAAAGCGGGACGAGGGGATCCCCAGCCGTCCGGCCATCCCCTCGTCCCGCTTTCCTGCGTAACTGTCTCTCTTACTTCCCAGCCAATTCCCCTAAAATCTCCTTCTCTGCGAACAAAGCCGTAGCTCCTCCCGTATGCCAGAACATCACATTGCTTCCCTTCTCCACCTTTCCGGTGCGGATGTAATCGATCAGGCCTGCAAAGGCTTTTCCTGTATATACCGGGTCTAAAAACAGACCTTCTTCCCGGGCCAGCATTCGGATAGCTTGCGTTGCGCCTTCGTTGGGGATTTCATACCCTGGCAGGTAATAATTCAGATCCGTATGGATATCTTCTTCCTCAGAAACCAGATTCTCCGTTCCGATCAGCTTCAGGCTTTCATTAGCTAATTCTGCACACCGGTGTGTATATCCGCTGTCTTTTGCGCTCACATTGACTGAAATGATTTTAGCCGGAGATCCCAAAAGCTTTTTGCCTGCTGCCATTCCTGCCATAGTTCCGCCTGTTCCGGTGGCATGGAAGATATAGTCCATTTTAAGATTCATCTGCTCCAGTTGTTCTTCCAGTTCCACAAACCCTTCTACAAATCCCAAGGAACCTGCCGGGCTGGCTCCTCCCATGGGCACGTTATAGCATTTATGGCCTTCATTTTCCAGCCTGGCTATGTGTTCCTTGGCCATAACAAAAGAGCGTTCCTCCGCTTTTTCCTCTGTCTCCCCCTCCATCATTTCAACAATGTGGATTTCTGCATCCATTATCCTGTCCAGCAGAAGGTTGGAACGGATATCCTCTTCGTCCGGCTTTACGATGGCTACCAGATAAATGACCGGATGAAGGCCATATCTGCGGCAGGCCGTCACGGTCTGCATCGCATGGTTGGACTGCGTGGCGCCATAAGTGAATACATAATCACAGCCCTGCTCCACAGCCTCCCCTATCAAATATTCCAATTTGCGGACCTTATTTCCTCCGAACAGGCTCATTCCCGTAAAATCATCCCTCTTTATGTACAGGTTCACCCCCAGCTTTTCAGACATGTTTTCCAGTTTATAAAACGGGGTTGGAAAAAATCCCAGTTTTGCCTTTGGCCGTCTGTTCAGCCGCTCCCTCGCTTCTTTACAATTAATTGTCATATTATAATGTCTCCTTTCCCAACCGGTCAATCCACTGTTTAACCATTTCCCGATTTGACTGGTAATAAAGATGCGGAAATCCCGCTACCATACGTTCACTTTTATGGATACAAAGCCAATTCCTGCTGCTAAGAGGCTTAACCGCCTTCATATCCTCTCCCGGCGAAGTGCTGTCCCAATAATGAAACTCATGCGCTTTCATTCTGCCTGTATTATCGGACAGCTCAATGTATCCGAAACGAGACAGCCGTTTTGTCCGGTATGCATCCCCATGGATAATTCCAAGCATCGGATAGCTGGCCCCGTCACTTCCTTCCAGCGTATCGTGAAGATATAAAAAACCTCCGCACTCTGCCAGCAGGAAAACACCTTGTTCATACGAATTACGCAGTTCCTCCAGCATCCTTTTGTTCTCCGACAACTGTTTTGCATAGAGCTCCGGATATCCTCCCCCAAGCAGTACGGCAGCCAGACCATCGGGAAGTTTATGATCCCTCAGAGGGCTGAATTCTATGAGTTCCGCCCCCAGTTCCTCTAAAAGCTTCAGATTTTCCTGGTAATAAAAACAGAATGCTTCATCCCGGGCCACGCCGATTCTCACCCTGGCTTTCGCAGTACATTTCCGGCTGCTGCTGCCTTGCGGCAGTAAAGGCGCTTCCGATGCAATCTTTAACAACAGATCCAGATCCAGCGTCTCTTCCAGTTCCTCTGCAATCCGGTTAATCCTTTCCCTTAAATCCTCATATTCCTGGGGCATGACCAGTCCCAGGTGGCGGCTGTCCAGTTTCATCTCTTCATTATTCCTGATATATCCGATTACCGAAACGCCCAGCTCTTCTATCATGGGCGTCAGCCTGGCAGCCATCTCCTTTGTGGTCCGGTTCAGGATAATTCCCTTGATCCTGGAATCCGGCACATACTCCAAAAATCCCTTGATCAACGGGATCAGGGACAGGCTGGCCCCTTTCCCATTGACGACTAGTATGACCGGAGTATCGGTGATCCCAGCAATATCATAAGAACTGGCGCTGGTACTGGTTCCCGCCAACCCATCATAATAACCCATCACGCCTTCTATGACAGACAAATCCGCCTCTGCCGCCGTATCGGTAAAATGGTCCATAATCTGCTCTTTCGTTAAAAAATAGCTGTCCAGATTCGCTCCCGGCACCCCAAGAACATATTTATGAAACATGGGATCAATATAGTCCGGCCCGCACTTAAATGATACGCATTTCACCCGTCTGTTTATCATCGCCTGCAAAAGGCCGCAGGTAATTGTTGTTTTACCGCTCCCGCTGGATGCCGCTGCCAGCATAATCCTGGGATAACTTTTAAACTCGTTCACTGGTACCTCCTTCAAATCTGATCGTCCGCCTGATCAGGCCAAGAGCCATTGTTATCCCTCCGCCTGACCTTTTTCCTGCCAGAAGTTCATTCTGTCCGTCTTCTGCCAGAGCTAACACCGCCGCACGTTCACACACATTGCCAACACCGGTTGTCTTTTTCACAAATTCTGACTCCTGGTAATCTCCTTGGGCTGCGTTCAGCTCTTCTGCTGTCAAAAAAACAGCCGGAACCCCCATTCCCTTTGCAAATGCGAGCAGACCTTCCTCATCCTGTTTTAAATCGATGCTCGCCACGGCGGCAACAGCGGACTTAGAAATGTTCATCTCCTCAAGCAGATCATTTACCCGTTCCCCAATTTCTGTTTCCTTGGTTCCCCTCCTGCATCCGATGCCGATTACCACAGATTTTGGAACCAGCAGAAGGCCCCCTTCTTCGTTTCTGTCCTTATATGTAACAATAATCCGGTTCTCTGTCCATCTATCCCTTTCAAGCCCTTTTGGCAGCGGCCCTTGGGTCTGAAAATCGCTGAAAAATCCGATTGTCCTGCCATCCAGGATATCAGCAGATATCCGTTTGGCCCGGAACAGATCCGTCAGCAGCAGATCATTTTTCCTGGCAAATTCATCCACCGCAAATCGGCCGTTTACATCCGTAGCAGTCGTAATAACCGGAACAGCTCCTGTAATTTCTGCAATGGTTCTCGCCAAATCATTGGCCCCGCCAAGATGGCCTGATAACAATGAAATTGCAAATGAAGCTCCCGCATCGATCACCACCACAGCCGGATCCTCAGCCTTGCTCTTTATGTAAGGCGCAGCGGCACGCACAGCTATTCCGGCCGCACCTATAAAAATCACTCCGTCAGCATTATTAAATGCCTCCCTGGTCCATTCCGGCAAGGTGGAGGAAACCGCCTCTAATCCGGCTTCTTCATATTCCGGTTTCATATACCTTCCGAGAATAAAGCCCCGGCATTCTTCCCCATTATTGCAAAGCGCCGTCAGGAGTTTGGCACACAATCCGGCTCCTTGTTCCGTAAAACTAATAATCTCCAGCTTCATGCTAACCTCAATTCCGTCTCACAGACTTTTACAGCCGGCCGAATGAATGACGAAACCATTCCGGCCGGCGTTCTTCTCAATTATATGAGATTTTTCATGTACATGCAACTTGTAATCAATCAAACCGATTCTTCCAGTGCCTCTTTTTTCATCTCCCGCTTTCTTTTTGTCATAAGACCGCCGATTCTGCCGCTTTCCTTTGCAGTCAGGCTTCTCCATCCTTCTTTAATCACTTTCTCATCAAGCCCCAGTTCCGTAGCGATTTCAAACTTCAATTTATCTTCCGGTTTCATATTTTTCGGGTCAAATGGCTCCTCATTCTTCTTTTTAGTCATAATAAACGGGTATACTCCTTTCATTAAGCGCTTTTTATCATACGCTTCGAATGGAGTATACCCGTTTTTATATTCACCTATTCAACCTTATCTGGGGATTCCTAATGTAAAGTACTTCAAACCAAATGGATAAGATCATCACTTGTATTCCGGTTCAATTGGAATAATGACAGCGGCTATGAAATAAACCAGGATTCCGGTTCCCGAACATGCCAGAATCGCCCATACCAGGCGGATGATGGTGGCATCAATATTGAAATACTCTCCAATTCCTCCGCAAACTCCGCATAACATCTTATCTCTCGTTGAACGATATAATTTTTTAGGCTCCATATATTTTCTCCTTCCGCCATCCAAACGGCTTATTATTTTGTAACTGTTCAGGTATTTTCAGGCATTGATTTTATGATTCAAAGCCTACAATAATCTCTCCGGCCGAGCATTCAAATTCCGCCCGTTTTGCTGCGCCGTTATCAATCGTTTTCTCAGTCTTCAGGCCTTCATAAAGCTGATCTCCAACCTTCAAACTGCCTGCCCGGCATTCCAGTTCGTAATTATAATCCTCTTCTTCACCGGTCAGCAGTAGTTCAATCGATCCCGCTTTACTTTCCGCATCAACATCTCCCGATACTTCCGCCCGGCAATAAATGGATCCCGCGCTGGATTCCGCCGACAAAGTACCCGCTTTTCCATCCGAAATCACTAATTCCCCAGCCTTCACATCCATCTCCAGCGAATCTGCACAAATCCTGTCGGCCTGAAAATATCCTCCTTTGATCTCCAAATCCACCTCTTGAAAAACATAGTCTGTGGGAACGGTAATTGTCACATTGCCTCTCATGTCATCGCTTTTAAGATTGGCCCATCTGCGGCTTCTGTCCATTTGAATCTTTAATGTGTCGTGTTCCCGGTAGCATTGGTAAAATGTATCATCATCCAAATCCACGTAGATCTCTCCGCCCGTGTCTTCTTCCACAATTCTGATATTGCCTGCCCCTGCTTCCAAATCCAGTTTTTTCACATCTGAAAATGACATTCTGACTTCCTCAACTGTTGTCCGGGTTATCTCTCCCGTATGGACACCCAGCTCATCCAGCCTTTCTTCCACGCCATCCAGTTCATCCCCCACATGATCCACCGCATCCATCCAATGATCACTCCACCAGTAGGATTTCTCATAGTTACCGATCACCATGGCGCCGCCCATCATCACGATGCGGGCAATTT
>JAGZXV010000084.1 GCA_018378255.1 Clostridiaceae bacterium
GGTGGTCTTCTAAAAATTCGATCAGGTTTATTCCTGTGGATTCTTCAATTTCCAGTCCGCAGATATATACAATCGAATAATTATCCATATTATACGGCTCCATCCATTCTTTTTGGAAGGTATATTCGACACCGTGGTAGGAGAGAAAGGTCCGTTCTCCACCGGGTTCTACCAAACAGTAGCAGCAGCCGTTTTCCTGTTCCGGGACCCGGATTGCGACAGGAATTCCCAGAGATTTCAACTGCTTTGCCACAAAATCGCCGTAAGTGCCGCCGCCTACAGGGCTGATAAAGGTATGATGGCCGCCAAGAAGACGCATAATATAGGAAACATTGAAGGCACAGCCGCCCAGAACCATAGATTGGGAAGCAGGACGCAGATTCTCTGCAGTTTTTGGAAGACGGTCAATATTAATAATCACATCTGCGCAGGTAGATCCGATGATCAGAGCTGGTTTCATAAATTTCACCTGTTTTCTTTTGAATTTGTGCTTAAATTATACTCCGGAAAGACAGCTTCTTCAATTGTTTTTTCAGATTTCACTGAATCACGGTAAGTGCTGGGAGTCATATCCGTTTTCTTTTTGAAGCAGGCGCTGAAGTAATACTGGTTGGAATAGCCGACCCGTTCACTGATCTCCTTAATGGAATATGCAGTATTTTGTAACAGAAGCCGGGCAGCTTCAATCCGGGCATTGGTGATGGCATCGCTTATTGAGATGCCAACGGTATTTTTGAATATGGCGCTTAAATGAGCATTGCTGATGTTTACAGACAGCGCCAGATCATTTAATCCCAGTTCGGGATTTCCATATGACTGGTTAATCTGTTCTAAGACTGCTTTACAGAGCTGCTGATAATAGGTTTGTATGGAGTTTGTCAGCCGTTCGCATATGCTGCTGCAGATATTGTAAAGTTCCTCGCAGAGTTCCCGGCAGCTGTTATAGGAATCAATATTATGATAAATTAAAGTAATACCGGAAAATATAGCTTCCTCCTGTAAATTAATATCATATAAAAATTTTAATACCCGGTTGGAAATGGAATAGAGTATGATGAAAATCCTCTGTTTATCCTGTAAATCAGAAAATACACCGGACAGCCAGCTTGTATAGCTTAATAAAGCATCCCGGTCCTTTTTGCACAGGATTTGGATCAGCCGTTCTTCATCGGAAGAGGACCAGGTAGTGGTCAAAGGCGTTTTATTCATACAGTCCCGGATGTCAAATACGGTTTTCTGATTAAAAAAGAAACGGTATTCCAATGCCAGTTTCGCATTTTCATAAGACTGTTGGATATGCCAGATGTCAGGCACAATGTTGCCAATACCAATGTTACAGATGAGCTGCCGGTAATTTCTGCGATTCATAAATTCAGCAATGCTTTGATTGATTATTTTAATTACGTCAGATTCATTGCCGCACTTCATGCCGGCGATTAAGATCAGACGGTTGTGCTTTACCAGGACGTGGCACAGACTACAGTTTTGAAAAGCTGCAGTTATTTCGTCTTTTAATCCCATTTGGCAGACAAAATATTTTTCAAATCCGAACTGATCCTTCACTTGTTCTGAGTTTTCAATATGGACGATCAGGCTCACATAGAAACGGCTGTCTAAATTGATCTCCAAATAGGGAATATAATCTTTTAAATAAGCCTGGGCGTCCTTTGGAAAACTGTGTGTGAGATTATAAAAGAAATTTTCAACCAGAGCCGGACGGCTTTTTTGAATTGTTTTCAAATAAAAATCATCCTTTTCTATGCATTGTACGGCCCGCTCTATGATTTTAGTCAGGTAATCATAATCAATTGGTTTTTCAATATAATCAAAAGCCCCAATTCTTAACGCCTCCTGAACATATTGGAAATCACTGTAGGCGCTTACCAGTATTATTTTTATATTTTGCCTTGTCTGAACCAATTCTTTTGTCAGTTCCAGTCCGGATATGCCAGGCATTTTAATATCTGAGATTATGATGTCAGCGTTCAGTTCATTGTTCTGTTCTAAGACACTGCGTCCATCGTAGAAAATCCCGCATACCTCTGTTCCAAGCTGTTCCCACGGGATGCTCTGGGCAATTCCTCTGGCGGAAAGGGAATTATCATCTACAATTATTACTTTTTTCATTACATGTACCATCCTTTCATCATAGCATTTGAGGGATCGTGATGATAACCGTTGTCCCTTTCATATAATCGCTGTAGATCTTTATTTCTGAATCGCCTTTGGATATTAAAGATAGCCTGGCATTAACATTACTGATTCCAAAATGCTTGCTGTAGAATACGGTTTTTTCCCTCAGTGCCTTTTGAATATCCTGCAGTTTTTCCGGTTCAATGCCAATTCCGTTATCTTTTATATGGATTCTGATGGTATCTTCATCATATGTGACCAGTATTTGTATAGTCAGTTTACCGGAAGAGGAACGGATTCCATGTACTACGCAGTTTTCAACAATAGGCTGGAGTGTAAACTTGCATATCAGAAAATCACCGGTTCCCTCATCCTGATTTATTTCCCAAATGATAGACCCTTCCCTGCAAAGGGATTCAATCTCTAAATATGTGACAACTATTTCCAGTTCCTCACGGATGGAAATCATATCGTCGCTTTTTTGAAGAATTTGACGGTAGAATTTGGCCAGCTTTGTTATCATCAAATTTGCGGTTTCAAGATACCCCAAGGTCTGGCAGGTCTTAACGGATTCCAGAATGTTGTATAAAAAATGAGGATTTATTTTGGACTGGAGCAATTGGTAATTCAGTTTTTCTTCAGTCAGGGTCATATCCAGGATTTTTTGGAAACTGTCGTCTAATCGTGCCGACATATCTACAAATGAGTTCGCCAGATTGTCAATTTCATCCTGGTGCTTTTTAGGCCGTCCTGTCATTTCCCGAAGCGCTTCCAGACTGTTTTTATCTCCATACTGACGGAAATTGCTGATCGTGGTGCTTAGAATATTAATTCGTTTCGTTACAGTTCTCGTAATAAAAAATACGGTAAAACAGGTTGCTATGATGATCATAATGCAGGCAATCATCATCATATTGATTAGAATACCTGTATTTTGTCTGATATGACTGTTGGGAACGGATGTGATCAGAAGCCACGGCGCTTTATCAAAACGGCGTGCAATCACCTGGCAGCCGTCGTATGAAAACCAAAGACCAGGGTTATTTAATGCGCTTTCCAACAGCTTTTCGTCAATTTGCCTGCCAATCCTGCTTTTATCCGCATGGGCAATGACGGTTCCTTCCTGATCGGTCAGACAGGCGCTGATGTCCGAACCTGCATAAGTGTTTGCAATCATGTCTGCCAGTTCATCACAGCGGATATTTAAAAAATATGCGTATTCCAATTCTTTTTCATTGATATTAGATTTTGTACGGTAGTAAGACAGATAATTTACCGGTCCATTTTCACCCGTCATAACCGTCAGGACTTTCCGGTTCAGAAATATTTTCCAACCATTGTTTAATCCCATACGGTTCCTTTCCTCCAGTGTAAGAATATCTCCCAGATTACTAAGTTTTTTAAACATAATCCCCTCATTGCTTATAAAGTTGCCGGGGTCAATATATACTTCCATATTCATAAGATGAAACGAATCGATCATGGATGAATTGAAGCTGCGTATGTAATTGTACATGGTCAGGTATTGCGTTGTCGGCTCCTGTGGTGTATTAGAAAGTTTATATACATAATACTGCAATGAATCCGAGAGGTGTTCCAGCTGCTTTATACGTTCATTGACCGATTCATATAACTGACGGCTGGACAGGTCTATGCTGTTTAATATTTTATCCTCTGCGATTGAAACCGATGTTAAATAGAAGATAGAAACGGCCAGCAGAAGCGGCGTGAGGGATGAAGCGATAAATCCAAGTATTAGTTTTTTACGGAAACTCCCCAATAGTTTCATAATCAATCCACCTGCTTT
Organism: Clostridiaceae bacterium; assembly: GCA_018378255.1. Lineage (GTDB taxonomy): Bacteria > Bacillota > Clostridia > Lachnospirales > Lachnospiraceae > CHH4-2. The sequence goes on from JAGZXV010000084.1 coordinate 3,941, forward strand.
TATCAATTATTTGATGTTGTTATAAATTAATAGTACATGATAATGATAAAAATTCAATTGATTCCAATTTATTTGTAAAATTTACCAATTATTTTATATTTATTTTTTAATAATCCGCAAATATAATTAGTTCATAAAAATTACAAAGGAGGAATTAGTGATGAAAAAGATCACAGCAATTGTCGGGGCAGTACTCATAACCGGTTCTTTGCTGACCGGTTGTGAAGGAAACAGCGGGCCGGCTCCAACCACAGCGGCCCAGGCCCAGGAGACCCCTGAATCCGGAGACGCAGGAGATGATAAAAAAACAGATCCGTCCCAGATTCCGCCGGAACGGCTTCCGCTTACAGTGATGAGTGTGGATTCCACTGCAAATGGTTTTGATGATTGGATTAAACGGGTGGAAGAGGCCTGCAGCCTGGACATTACAGTTGTGGACTGTCCGACCAATACCAATGACCGCCAGGCTAAAATTACCACCATCCTTTCATCCGGCGATACCAGCGTTGATATCATTACAGTCAATGATGAAATGTACACAGCCTATAAAAATACAGGATGGCTGGAGCCTTTGGAGAATACGGTTATGAAAAGCGATATCCTGGCGCATTATCCGGAAATGTATATGAACGATATGGTTATCACAGAGAGCGGAGGGATTTACTCAGTTCCCAGCTACTTCAGCGTACTTGGATTTTTTGTAAATAATAAAATATTGAAAGAAACAGGGATGACGTCCATAGACACCTATGATGATTTCATGGAGTTTATTACAAAGGCAACCAAAGAGGGGCGGTATGGATATGGCGGCGCATGGGAAACAACATATGTATTTAACGAATTGGGCACATTTGTAAATCTGTTTGGAGGCGATTATTATGACTGGAATAATCCTAAGACACAGAAAGCGGTCAGACTGCTGTACGATATGTGTCACGATATGGGAGTTACCCCCATGTCCCAGCTGGCAGACCAGTATGACCCACTGCGCCAGAATATGATCGACGAAAAGTATTCCAGCTGTTTCCTCTACAGCGGCCAGATCGCCAAATTTAAGGATGCAGGAATGTATGGTGACGATGCCGTGAAAATGGTAATACCGCCCACATTCGAAACCTGCAGCGCCTATTGTTCCGCTTGGCATTTTGTGCTTAACTCCGCCTCTGAGAATAAAGAAGCGGCAATCCGTTTCCTTCAGTATTCCACAACACCGGAAGCCTATATCGATTACTGCACGACATTTGGAAGATTTCCGGCCCGTTTGGATATTCTGATGAATGACGACTTTCATGTTACGGGTATTGATGAAATCCGGGAATACATTGATAAAGTCACTTTAAGAGGCCGTCCAATGGTTCCTGAGTCCATGGAATTTATCAGCGGTATCGGTTCTTTATTCCAGCAGCTTGTGACAGATGAAATTGATATGGATACATTTTTCAAAATGGCTCAGGAAGAGACAGACAAATATATTCAATAGAAACGGGTAAGAGGATGGTAGCACTATGGAAAAAAAGAGAAATCACCTGTGGATCGCATGGATTCTGGTACTTCCGGTTATTCTTCTTCGTGGATTTACAACAATTTATCCTGTCTGCGCCACAATCATCAACAGTTTTTTGGACATCCGCCTGCTCAGGAGCCAGGAAACACCATTTATCGGATTTGGAAATTACATAAAAATATTCCGGGATCCTAAGCTGATAACATCTCTTCAGTTCACGGCAATATTCACGTTTGTATCCATGTTTTTTCATATCATACTGGGAATCGGGCTGGCTGTGCTTCTGAATGTCAAATTTAAGGGAAAGCGTTTTCTTAGGAGTATTGTGCTGATTCCATGGGCCATGCCGATGGTAGTAGTTGGTTTGGCGGCGAGATGGGCCTTTAACGACAGCTATGGTCTGGTAAATGATCTCATTCGCAGAATAATACCTGCTTTTCACTATGACTGGCTGATCTTTCCTGCTTCGGCCAGGCTGTCCGTGATCGCAGTGGATTTGTGGAAGGATGTTCCCTATTTTGCCATTATGGTATTGGCGGCGCTGCAGTTTATTTCAGAAGATATCTATGAAGCTGCCAGAATTGACGGGGCAGGCAAGCTTCAATCATTTTATAGAATTACCATCCCGAATATCCTGAAAACAGTATTAACGCTGAGTATCTTTTTTACCACATGGAGGATGACAAGTTTTGACGTGGTCTACTCCATGACATCAGGAGGGCCGGGAGATTCAACTTCACTTCTGGCTTACCGGATCATGACCGAGGCATTTACAAACCTGAATGTGGGGTACGCTTCAGCTATAGCCGCAGTTTTATTTCTCTTAATGGCCGGGCTCAGCAGCATAAATCTGTTCTTTATTAAAAAAATAGATAGTTAGGGGGAGAAGAGTTGTCCTATTCTAAGAAAAAAATTTTAAACAGCATGATCGTCTGGGCAATTACCGGAATTGTGGCTTTCATCATACTGGTTCCCCTTTATTGGATTTTTATATCCTCAATCACTCCGGAAAGCGAGCTGTTTACCTCGCCCATTAACTACATTCCAAAACATCCAACCCTGAAACATTATTCCAAATTGTTCTTCAATCTGAAGCTGGGAAAAAAGATGTTTAATACGCTGTTCATAACTTGCTGTGCCCTTAGTGTCAGCACAGTTATATGCCTTCTGGCGGCTTACGGATTTAACCGGTATGAAAGCGGAGGATTAAAAGCTGCCCAGCTGGCTATTGTATTTTCTATGATGGTACCGGCAATTGTGAAAGCCAGGCCTTTATATACGTTTTTCAGAAGTGTGGGGCTGTTAGATACGTTTCCGGGCCTGATTTTAATCTATACCAGCAACCTGATTCCATTTACAATGCTGATTTTGGGGAATTTTCTCACCAGCATCCCTATTTCCATTGAGGAGGCGGCAGAAGTGGACGGGGCCGGATTTCTTCACAAATTCTTTTATGTGACGCTTCCCTTAATGAAACCGGCTGTGGCAACGATTTTAATGATCAATTTTATTACATGTCTGAACGACTTATTTACTCCGCTTTATTATTCCAACAGCATTGAGGTGCTTAGTGTGGCAATAACTACCCTTCCGAAAGAAGATATGTACAGTATGCCTTGGGAATTAATCAGTTCTATGGGCTGGGTAATAGTTTTTCCAATCATCATATTTGTGTGTATCTTTGAAAAAAATATTATGGATGGAATCATGGCTGGAGGAGTGAAATCCTAATAAAATATACCGCTCGGCGGCAGAATGGAGGCAATATGTTTAACCCATTTGTGAACAGTTTAAGCACACTTCCGATAGTTACGAACGGAAAAAGTAGAAGTATCAATATGGAAAATCCTACGGGAGAAAAAGGCGGGGGAGGGAAAGCAGCAGGGATTCTGGGGCCATCGAGAAAAGGCGCTCCGGCCATTCGTGGATTTAAAAGCGGAGAAACCCGGATCTTGGCGGATATATCCGGCTGCGGAATCATAAACCATATATGGATGACTGTGCCCGACAAAACCGATCAGGATTATTTTGTACTCAGTGATATTGTGCTCAGGATTTATTGGGATGGGGAAGAATCCCCTTCTGTAGAAAGCCCTTTGGGTGATTTCTTCTGTAACGGTTTTGGCACGGGTTGTAATGTCAATTCCCTTCCGATTGCGGTTAATCCGGTCAGGGGATTCAATTCATATTTTCAGATGCCGTTTAAAACTCATGCGGTTATAACTGTAGAAAACCAGCATGCAGCAGATGTTAAAAGTTTCTTTTTCCAGATTGACTATACCCTTTATGATGAAATGCCGGAAGGCACCGCATATTTTCATGCAAAATGGAGCCGTGAGCGGCTGACTGAACGAACGAAAGATTTTACCATTTTAGACGGAGTGAAGGGGAAAGGCCATTATATCGGTACTTATCTGGCAGTCACCGCTCTGGAACGATACTGGTGGGGAGAAGGAGAAGTGAAGTTTTTTATTGACGGCGACCAGGAATATCCAACCATATGCGGCACTGGATTGGAAGATTACTTCGGAGGGGCATGGGGATTTGTGCCGGATCAGAGAAAAGAGACGCCTGCAAAAGAAGAACTTTATGAGACGCCGTTTTTAGGTTATCATTATTATTCATCCAAAGAACATAACCACAGCTGGAGATTTGAAGGAAGCTGTCCACCCATGAGAGGTCTGTACCGATGGCATATCATGGATCCGATTCGTTTTGAAAAAGATTTAAAAGTGACTGTACAGCAGATCGGGACCTGCCATAAAGGTCTGTTTGAACGGCAGGATGATTATGCCTGCGTAGCCTATTGGTATCAGTTGGAGCCACATCAGCCATTTGATAAACTTCCTGAAAAAGAAGCCAGATGGCCAAGATAAAAAAAGGATGGGTGTCAAGAAAAAACACTTGACACCCATCTCTTTTTAGTGTAAGATAACACAGGTGATAACGAATGGAAAAAATTGTCCAGCAAGGACTGTTATATGATTTTTACGGTGAGCTTCTGACAGATCACCAAAAACAGATATATGAAGATGCCGTATTCAATGATTTATCTTTAAGCGAGATTGCCCAGGAACGGGGAATCAGCCGGCAGGGAGTGCATGACATCATTAAACGGTGTGACAAGGCTCTGGATGAATACGAGGAAAAACTGCAGTTGGTTCACAAGTTTTTGGAAACGAAAAAGATGGTGCAGGAGATTCATTGTCTGACGAAAGAATATTTGGAACATAAAGATATTTCGCTGATTCATAGAATAGAGAAGATTTCCGATGAGATCATCGACCTATAGACTTAGAGTAGGAGGTTTTTCATGGCTTTTGAAAGCTTATCCGATAAATTACAGAATGTATTCAAAAACCTGAGAGGAAAAGGCCGTTTAACAGAAGCCGATGTAAAAGCTGCACTGAAAGAAGTCAAGATGGCTTTGCTGGAAGCGGATGTCAGTTTTAAGGTTGTTAAACAGTTCATAAATTCCGTCCAGGAACGGGCCATTGGACAAGATGTATTAAACAGTCTGACGCCGGGCCAGATGGTGATTAAGATCGTTAATGAGGAACTGGTTTCCTTGATGGGTTCTGAAACGACTGAAATAACGCTCAAGCCTTCCAATGAGATTTCTGTCATCATGATGGCAGGTCTTCAGGGAGCAGGTAAGACGACAACTACCGCTAAGATTGCCGGCAAATTAAAAGCCAAGGGCAGAAAGCCATTGCTGGCTGCCTGTGATGTTTACCGGCCGGCAGCGATTCAGCAGCTGCAGATCAACGGTGAGAAACAGGGGGTTCCCGTGTTTTCCATGGGAGATAACCATAAACCTGTGAATATCGCTAAAGCGGCGGTTGAGCACGCTCAAAAGAATGGCTATAATGTGGTGATCCTGGATACGGCAGGACGTTTACATATTGATGAAGATATGATGAACGAGCTTGTGGAGATCAAAGAGAATGTTACGGTAGACCAGACTATACTGGTTGTAGATGCCATGACAGGACAGGATGCAGTGAATGTAGCCGGTATGTTTAACGATAAGATTGGAATTGACGGTGTCATCCTCACTAAACTGGATGGAGATACCAGAGGCGGAGCGGCTTTGTCGATCCGTTCCGTAACCGGAAAACCGATTTTATATATAGGTATGGGTGAAAAATTGTCCGATTTGGAACAGTTTTATCCGGACCGCATGGCTTCCAGGATTCTTGGCATGGGGGATATCCTTTCCCTGATCGAGAAGGCGGAGCTGGAAGTTGACGAGGCGAAGGCCAAAGAGCTGAGCCAGAAGATCCGCAAAGCAGAATTTGATTTTAACGACTTTTTGGACCAGATGCGCCAGATTAAAAAGATGGGCGGCATGGCCGGAATCATGAATATGATGCCGGGTATGGGACAGATGAAGGGCAACGTAGATATTGACGAAGGCGCGATGGACCGGGTGGAAGCGATTATTCTGTCCATGACCCAGCAGGAACGGGCCAATCCATCCATTTTAAACCCATCCAGAAAGCAGAGAATCGCAAAAGGCGCCGGTGTTGATATCAGTGAGGTCAACCGGATCGTCAAACAGTTCGACCAGATGAAGAAGATGATGAAACAGCTTCCTGGCATGATGGGCGGCGGTAAGAAGGGCGGCCTTGGAGGAATGTTTGGAAAATTCAAACTTCCATTTTAATTCAGTTAGCAAAGCAGATATCTGCCTTTGACTATAGATCAGTTTATTTGTTAAGGAGGTGAAATTGACATGGCAGTAAAGATGAGATTAAAAAGAATGGGACAGAAAAAGGCTCCTTTCTATAGAATCGTTGTTGCAGATTCCAGATCCCCAAGAGATGGAAGATTCATCGAGGAAGTTGGTTACTATGATCCAAACGTGGAACCAAGCGTAATCAAATTTGACGAAGAGGCAACCAAGAAATGGTTATCAACAGGTGCGCAGCCAACTGACCGCGTTAGTAAGCTTTTGAAAACCGCTGGCATCCAGTAATAAGAGGTGAGTGCTATGAGAGAGTTAGTAGAAGTAATAGCAAAAGCGCTGGTTGACAATCCAGATGAAGTTGTCGTTACAGAAGCTGTAAAAGGAGGAGAAATACTTTTAGAATTAAAAGTAGCTCCTTCTGATATGGGAAAGGTAATCGGGAAACAAGGCAGAATTGCCAAAGCGATCCGCTCTGTTGTCAAAGCAGCAGCTTCTAAAGAAGAAAAAAAAGTTATTGTGGAAATTCAATAACATTCCAGACCGCCGGCCTTTGTGGAAGACGGTCTTTATTCTTATTATAAGAGGTGTACAATGGAACAAACATTGAGAGTAGGTGTTATCTCATCTACACACGGTGTGAGGGGAGAAGTAAAGGTATTTCCAACCACCGATGATCCGGGCCGTTTTAAACAATTAAAAAAGGTGATTTTAGATACCGGAAAAGAAACCCTGGATCTGGAAATCGAACATGTAAAATTTTTCAAGAATATGGTTATCCTGAAATTTAAAGGGTATGATAATATAAACGATATTGAAAAATACCGGGGAAAAGACCTATTAGTTACCAGAGACAATGCCGTAAAGCTGGAAGAGAATGAAAATTTCATCGTGGATCTGATCGGCATCAAAGTTGTTACGGATGAGGGCCAGGAGCTGGGAACCCTGACCGATGTGCTCTTAACAGGAGCGAATGATGTTTATGAAGTGGATACCGGTTCCAGGAAGGTTTTGCTTCCAGCGATTCCTTCCTGTATTCTGGATGTGGATTTAGATAAACAAACGATGCTGGTTCATGTCCTGGACGGACTTTTAGACCTGTAAGAAAGGCTGTGCACGATGAATTTCCATATATTAACTTTATTTCCTGAGATGGTGCTCCAGGGGTTAAATACCAGTATTATAGGGCGTGCTGTTGAAAAAAAGCTGATATCCATAGAAGCGGTCAATATCAGAGACTATTCTACAGATAAGCACAGGCATGTGGATGATTATCCTTACGGCGGAGGAGCCGGTATGGTGATGCAGCCGGGGCCGATCTGCGACGCCTATGAGGCGCTTTGCCAGAAGACGGGAAAACGTCCCAGGGTCATATATATGACGCCTCAGGGCCGTGTGTTCAACCAGAGGATTGCAAAAGAACTGGCCGGGGAAGAAGATCTTGTATTTCTATGCGGTCATTATGAGGGAATCGATGAGCGGGCGCTGGAGCTGATCGCAACAGATTATCTCTCAATCGGCGATTATGTGCTGACAGGAGGAGAACTTCCTGCCATGGTCATGATCGACTGTATATCCAGGCTGGTTCCAGGAGTTTTGAATAATGATTCTTCCGCAGAAATCGAATCTTTTCACGATAACCTTTTAGAATACCCGCAGTATACCCGTCCCGAAGTATACCGTGATAAAAGTGTCCCTGAAGTGCTCTTATCAGGACATCATAAAAAAATTGAAGAATGGCAGCGTCAGCAGTCCATCAAAAGAACGGCGGAGCGTAGGCCGGATCTTTTAAAAGATGCCTGCCTTACGAAAAAAGAGCAGGAATATCTGAAAGAACTGTTGGAAAACATGGAAAAAAGCGAATAAAAGGACTTGCATTTTTTATCTTTCCATGATAGTATAAATTGTTGTGAAAAATAAGAGATGGTCCGCTGATACGATGCGCCAAGGCGTTTAAACAGTATGTAAGAACATCAAACATATTAAGGAGGTTCACACATGAACGACATTATTAAGAACATTGAAGCTGCACAGTTGAAGGAATCCGTACCGGTATTTCATGTTGGCGATACTGTAAAAGTATACAACAAGATCAAAGAGGGTACCCGTGAGAGAATCCAGATCTTCGAAGGAACTGTTATCAAAAGACAGAACGGCGGAGCAAGAGAAACTTTTACAGTGAGAAAGAACTCCAACGGAATCGGTGTTGAAAAAACCTGGCCATTACATTCCCCTTCAGTAGATAATATTGAAGTTGTAAGAAAAGGTAAAGTAAGAAGAGCAAAACTTTACTACCTGAGAGACAGAGTTGGTAAAGCTGCAAAAGTAAAAGAGTTAGTAAAATAATTCTGAAACATGACAAAGGGACAATGTATCTTTCAAAATTGATGCAGTTGTCCTTTTTCTTTACCGGAATAGGATGTGTTGAATTGGACTTTTATCAAAATGAAGAGACAAATCTGCTTAGAAAGGCTGTTTGCTGGATTGTAGATATTATCGTTGTGATTTTCATTGCCCGTTTTCTGATATACGGGGCCGGGACACAGATTACAATTTCGGGCCATTCCATGCTCCCGTCTTTAAAATCCGAAGATGTGGTTTTAATGGACCGGCTGGCCTATGACTTTGGCAGTCCCAAAAGGTTTGATGTCATCGCATTCCAGCGTGATGACGATAAGATTAATGTTAAAAGGGTGATCGGTCTTCCCGGTGAAACCGTACAGATTAAGAACGGCATCATTTATATTGACGACCAGCCTCTGGAGGCTGAAAATGATTTAAACCGCGTTTCCCTGGCAGGACTTGCGGAGAACCCGGTCAAATTGGCGGATAATGAATATTTCGTCCTGGGAGATAACCGTGAGGGCAGTGAAGACAGCCGGTTTACCAATATCGGCAATGTGAATAAGAAACAGATCCTGGGGAGAGTGTGGCTGAAGCTTTATCCTCTGATTGAAATAGAATTTGTTAAGTAAGGTATTAGCTTGGAGGTAATTATGAATATACAATGGTATCCCGGACACATGACAAAGGCCAAGAGGGCCATGCAGGAAGATATTAAACTGATTGACCTGATCATAGAACTGGTTGACGCCCGTGTTCCGGTCAGCAGCCGCAATCCTGATATTGATAAGCTGGGTGCCAATAAAGCCCGTTTAGTGCTGCTCAATAAATCCGACTTGGCCAGCGAAAGTTATAATGAGGCATGGTCCGCATACTTTAAATCCCTTGGATATCATGTGGTAAAGGTAAATTCCCGAACCGGTGCCGGATTAAAACAGATTAACGGCGTGGTTTTGGAGGCCTGTAAGGAAAAGATAGAGCGCGACAGGCGGAGAGGCATTTTAAACCGTCCGGTGCGCGCTATGGTAGTGGGCATTCCCAATGTGGGAAAATCCACGTTTATCAATTCATTTGCAGGAAAAGCCTGTACGAAAACGGGCAATAAGCCTGGCGTCACCAAGGGAAACCAGTGGATACGCCTGAATAAGTCCCTGGAACTGCTGGACACTCCCGGTATCCTCTGGCCTAAGTTTGAGGATCAGAAGGTGGGGCTTCATCTGGCGTTTATCGGTTCCATCAATGATGAAATTTTGAATAAAGAGGAACTGGCCCTGGAACTTTTTAAATTTCTGAGGGGTCATTATCTTCCGGTTCTGAAAGAACGTTATCAGTTTACGGAAGAAACTTTGGATTCTCCGCTGGAACATATTGCAAGAATCCGTTCCTGTCTTGCAAAAGGGAATGAACCTGATATAAAAAAAGCGGCCAATATTCTGATCGATGATTTCAGAAGCGGCAAGCTTGGAAGAATTACAGTTGAATTTCCGCCTAAGGCAAAGCAGGAGTAATGTGCAGGGATGCAAAAGATAAAATTATTAAAATATCTGATTTTCTTAATTATCATAATCGTTTCCGCTCATTTTATCAGCAGTTACTGTGTTCAGCGCGTGGATGTGCATGGCGATTCCATGGAGCCGGTTCTGTCCGACGGTGAGATTTACCTGATGGAGAAACTGTCTTACCGGATACATGAACCAAAACGTTTTGATTTAGTTGTATTCCGGTATTATTATGACGACGACAGCAATTATATAAAACGTGTGATCGGCCTTCCGGGTGAAACCGTTCAAATCATAGACGGAGAAATCTATATTGATGGTGAACGGTTGGAAGATCCTTATGGAGATTATATTGAAAAGCCGAAAAGGGCGGCCGATCCGGTGCTTCTGGGTGACGACGAATATTTTGTATTAGGCGATAACCGCGGATCCAGTTCAGACAGCAGGGATTCCGATGTTGGGAATGTGAAAAAGAATCAGATACTTGGAAAAGTGTGGATTAAAATATGGCAAAAGCATTAACAGAAGAAAAATTATTGAAGGAACGGCAGCGTTTGGAGGAAATGAAGGAATATGAATACACTTATGCGGCCTGTCCCTATATCTGCGGCATTGATGAAGCAGGCCGTGGGCCGCTTTCCGGCCCGGTGGTAGCGGGTGCGGTCATTCTTCCAAAAGACTGTGAAATCCTTTTTTTAAATGATTCCAAAAAATTGTCCGAAAAGAAGCGGGAACTTTTATTTACGGAAATAAAGGAAAAGGCGGCCGCCTATGGAGTTGGCATTGTAAGCCCGGCCAGGATAGATGAAATCAATATTCTGCAGGCTACTTATGAGGCGATGAGAATGGCGGTTTCCAAGTTAGAGGTAACGCCTGATATCCTTTTGAATGATGCGGTCACCATACCAGGCATTGAGATCATGCAGGTTCCTATTATTAAGGGAGATGCTAAGAGTATTTCCATCGCTGCGGCCAGTATTTTAGCAAAGGTGACCAGGGATCATATGATGGCGGAATATGACGCCATCTATCCGGAATACGGATTTGCAAAGCATAAAGGATATGGAACTGCCGCACATATTCAGGCCATTAAAGAGTATGGCCCCTGTCCGATTCACAGGAGGACATTTATTAAAAATTTTGTATGACTTTCGGAGCACTCATATGAATAAACGGGAAACAGGCGGCTGCTATGAAGATATGGCAGCCGCTTATTTAGAAAAAGAAGGGTATCATATATTAGAAAGAAACTATTATACCCGGCAGGGTGAAATTGATCTTATCGCAATGGATGGGGATTACCTTGTATTTATCGAAGTGAAGTACAGGAAGGACTTAAAGAAAGGCCATCCGGCGGAAGCGGTCGCTTACCAAAAACAGCAAAAAATCATAAAAAGCGCCCGCTATTATCTTTACAAACACCATTTAAGTGAAGATAAGCCCTGCAGGTTTGATGTGGTTTCTATCTTAAATGATGAGATTCAATTGATTAAAAACGCATTTTAACGGAGGTAAGAATGAAAACTGAATGGATAACGGCCTCTGATTCCGATGAATTAGAGGTGAAGCATAAGGGACAGCTTCTATATCTGTCATTTCCTGCTTTAGAGGCTGCTGGAATTGTAAAACATGCATTTTCCACCAGAATCGGCGGCGTCAGCCAGGGTAAATTTTCCACACTCAACTTCACTTTTACGAGAGGCGATAATCCGGATCATGTGATGGAAAACTATAGAAGGATGGCTGACGCTATCGATGTGGATTTAAACAGAATGGTTTTGTCCTGGCAGACCCATACCACCAATGTGCGACGGATAACAGAGGAGGATGCGGGGAAAGGAATCGTGAGAGACAGGGATTATCAGGATGTAGACGGCATGATTACCGATGTTCCCGGTATTACATTGGTTACTTTTTATGCTGACTGCGTTCCTTTGTATCTGGTGGATCCAGTCCATAAGGCGATTGGACTGTCCCATTCCGGCTGGAGAGGCACGGTGAACAGGATGGGGAAAGTGACGGTGGAAGCCATGAGAGAGGCATATGGTTCCAGGCCGGAAGATCTGATTGCCGCCATTGGCCCCAGCATTTGCCGGTCCTGTTATGAGATCGGTGTGGAAACAGCGGATGAATTCAAACAAAATTTTCCAAAAGAACAATGGAATGAGATTTTATCTCCGGGCGAAAAGCCGGATAAATACCAATTGAACCTTTGGAAGGCGAATGAAATCATATTCAGGGAAGCCGGAATTAAAGATGAAAATATTCATATAACCAATTTATGTACCAGATGTAATCCGGATTTGCTGTTTTCACACCGGAAAGCCGGAAATGAAAGGGGAAATCTGGCCGCTTTTCTTTGTTTAAAATGATTGCTGCTATTTTTTTACATTTTACGAAAAACCTTCTAGTGTATTAATTGTGATAAGGCACATAATAGGAGTGTAGCAAAAAACAAGTCACAAACAAGTGACAATTAGTTGAACAAGGAGGCGTTTTATTATGTCAAGCAGATCTTCTAATACTACAAATGTACCAGAGGCAAGAGAAGCAATGGATCGTTTCAAAATGGAAGTAGCAAATGAAATCGGTGTACCGTTAAGCAACGGTTACAACGGAAACCTGACATCCGCACAGAATGGTTCTGTAGGTGGATATATGGTTAAGAAAATGATCGAAGCACAGGAAAGACAGATGGCAGGTAAATAAAACCGCCTGAACTAAAAAAAAGTCCCTTAGCTGCTTAGGCAGCTAGGGGTTCTTTTTTTTAATCTCATGTATCAAAAAATGTACTAAAATAATCCTTGTGTCTGCACAAAATCCATATTATAATAGTAAAGAAATTCAACTGGGAGAAAATTATGCGTGTAATAGCAGGGAGCGCCAGGCGCTTACTTTTAAAAACAATAGATGGTCTGGATACAAGACCGACCACGGACAGGATTAAAGAAACATTATTTAATATGATACAGCCGGGAATGGCTGACTGTAAGTTTTTGGATCTATTCAGCGGAAGCGGCGGAATTGGAATTGAAGCGCTGAGCCGGGGAGCTGAATTAGCCGTATTTATTGAGAATAACCCCAAGGCTGTTTCCTGTATTAAAGAGAATTTAGCCGCCACCAGGCTGGAAGACAGGGGAATGGTCATGGCCTGTGATGTACTGACGGGATTGAAGCGTCTGGAAGGCAAGGGGCATGTATTTGATTATATTTTTATGGATCCACCATATGATCATGAACATGAGCGGTATGTGTTGGAGTATTTATCCGGCTCCGCTCTTATTAATAAAGAAACCACGATTATCATCGAAGCATCTTTGAACACAACCTTTGATTATCTGGAGACTTTCGGTTTTATAGTTGAAAAAGAAAAGAATTATAAGACCAATAAACATATATTTGTGTACAAAGGAGATTGTTAAGATGGCAGTAGCAGTATATCCGGGAAGCTTTGATCCCGTCACGCTGGGACATTATGATATTATTGAACGAACCTCTAAAATTATGGACCGGGTAATTCTCGGTGTTTTGAATAATAATTCGAAATCTCCGTTGTTTTCTGTGGAAGAACGTGTTAATATGTTAAAGAGTGTTACCGATCATTTGCCGAACGTAGAGGTTCAGTCATTTGACGGTTTATTAATTGATTTCGTCAGAAAGAATAACGCCAACGTTATTGTAAGAGGTTTAAGGGCTATTACAGACTTTGAATATGAACTGCAGCTTTCCCAAACCAACCGGGTAATCGCCCCTGAGATCGATACGTTATTCCTGACTACTAACTTAAAATATTCCTATCTCAGTTCCAGCATCGTGAAAGAAATTGCCATGTATCACGGCGATATCAGTGCGTTTCTTCACCCTGAAATTGCAGAATTGGTTAAGAAAAAATTTGCTTAGAAATCAAGTATAGAAGGTGAGGAGTACATATTATGAGTAGAATCGAACAGTTAATCAGTGAAATTGAAGAGTACATCGACGGCTGCAAATACCAGCCGTTATCCAATACAAAGATCCTTGTGAATAAGGAAGAGTTAGAGGAGCTGTTAGTTGAACTGCGCCTGCGCATTCCCGATGAGATCAAACAGTACCAGAAGATTATCAGCAATCAGGATGCGATTCTCAATGAAGCCCGCCTTCAGGCGGACAGCATGTTAAAAGAAGCTACCGCCCAGACCAATGAGCTGGTCAATGAACATGAGATCATGCAGCGAGCTTATGCAGCCGCCAACCAGGTGGTAGAACAGGCCAATGCACAGGGACAGGCGATTGTGGACAGTGCGGTGAACGACGCCAACAACATCCGCCAGAGCGCAGTCCAGTATACGGATGATATGTTAAAGAGCCTTCAGGCGATTATTTCCCATTCCATGGAGGGAGCTCAGGGCAGATTTGATGCATTCCTTTCTTCTATGAGATCCAGCCTGGATATAGTTACGGCTAACCGCAATGAGCTTTCCGGCGGTATGGCTCCTAGTGAACCGGAACCAATTGCGCCAGAAGAAGAAAGATAATACAGGAAAGGATACTGTGTATCAGTTTCCAGAAGATATAATGCCGGATGGATAATCCGGCATTTTTTATAACGCTTTTCGTCTGAAAAATTCCGGAAACGCCCCCGAACGTGACTGACATGATGATAAGTACAGCGCAGACCATCCCCTTCATTTGTACGGAAACCGCATTAATTCCGGTGGTCATTTCAATAAGCCCTAAAAACATGGCCTTGATAACAGGATCAATGGACATTCCTTTCACAAATTCCACCAGAATTGAAAACAGCATGATATAGCCGCCGATCTTGGTCATAACTTCAAATGCGTTCATCAGGCTTTCATCAAACGACTGCCGGTTCTCGTGTCCGCCTGCATCTCCACAGGAGGCTTCCTGGATTCCGTATAAGGGACGGGCCATCCAGGAGATGATGAATACGGGAAGGTAGACCGCGGCCATAAACTGCCATAGCGGGATGCCAAGGGGAAGTTTTTGAACGGTATATCCCAGTAAAAACATGGGGCTTGGATGGTTGCAGATGGCCAGAAGATATTTCCCCTCTTTTGCCGTGATTCTTCCGTCGTCCAAAAACTCACTGCAGTTTTTGGCTCCCAGCGGATATCCGCATAAAAGTCCTGACATCAGCACATAGCTTCCCGCATCCGACAGTTTAAATACGGAATGCCATAACAGTTTAAACGGGCGGGTGAGAAGATGGATTGCATCCAGGGAAACAATGATGCTGGAACATACCATAAATGGCATCAGCGCAGGCAGCACCACATCGGCCCAAAGGACCAGACCGTTTCTGGCTCCCCGGCAGGACAGCGCCGGGTTCCATAAAAGCAGAAGGAGTACTGCGATCGAAATAACTCGGAACATGGATTTTTTCATAACAGCCTGAATAGAATGGTTTATACAAATATATGTGAAGGCCGTGAATCTATGATTATAATCCTCATCTGCCTGCTGGCAGTTTTTCAGGTGACCATGGTGGATTACCTGGTCAACAACCCTCATTATTACCAGCTGGATTCTTATACATGGGAAACCGATGATTTCCGTTCCATGGAACTGGGAGAGCTGATCGCATCCCAGACAACCATCGATTATGATGCGCTCACGACTTTGATGCTGGACCATGAATATGATCTGAGGGACCAGAAGGAGCTTTCCTATGAAAACAGCAGGGTGCTGGCACAAAAACCGGTGGAATACCGGAAATTAAAGAATGCCTATGAACGAATACTGACGGATTTAAAATATTTTCCCATTCCTCTGAGCAGCAGAAGCGAAATTCCCGATATCACTTATGGGGACGGATGGGGAGATAAGCGCAAATATGGCGGAGAACGCCCTCATGAAGGCTGTGATCTCATGGGAGCAGGTATGGAACGTGGAACCTATCCGGTGGTCAGCATCAGCGATGGGACGGTGGAAAAGGTGGGATGGCTGGAAAAAGGAGGCTGGAGGATAGGAATCCGCACCCCTTCCGGGGCTTATCTTTATTACGCCCATCTATATCAGTACAGCCAGGAGTTTAAAGAAGGGGATAAGGTGACCGCAGGCCAGCTTTTAGGATATATGGGAGATTCCGGTTATAGCACAGTTCCCGGCACTGTTGGAAATTTCGACGTCCATCTCCATTTGGGCATTTACTTAAAAACTGACCACTTTGACGAATTGAGCGTAAATCCTTATTGGATTCTGCGCTACCTGGAAAAATATCGCCTAAAATACACCTATTAACCCCACGGAAAGGGTTTTTATGATATAATACCGTAAAATGGAGGTTATTATGAATTTACCCGAGCAATTTACAGAACAAATGAAAGAGCTGTTAAAGGATGAATACAGTTCCTATATAAATAGTTTTTCAGAAGAACGGTTTTACGGACTCCGCGTGAATACCGGAAAGATTTCAGCAGAAGAGTTCTCAGACCGGTCCGGATTTCATTTGCAGCCGGTGGCCTGGATTCCCAATGGTTTTTATTACCAGGAATCTGACCGGCCGGCTAAGGATCCTTATTATTATGCGGGGCTGTATTACCTTCAGGAGCCCAGCGCCATGACTCCGGCCAGCCTTCTTCCTATTGAACCGGGAGATATGGTACTGGATCTCTGTGCGGCTCCGGGAGGAAAGAGTACGGAATTAGGAGCCAGGCTGAGAGGGCAGGGAATGCTGGTGGCCAATGACATCAGCAACTCCAGGGCCAAATCCCTTTTAAAAAATTTAGAGCTGTTCGGAATCCCCAATATCTGTGTTACCAGCGATTCTCCTAACCGGTTATCGGCCGTATATCAGGAGTTTTTTGATAAGATTCTGGTGGACGCGCCCTGTTCCGGCGAGGGGATGTTCAGAAAAGATCACGGCATGGTGAAGAGCTGGCTGGAACATGGGCCGGAATATTACGCGCCGCTTCAAAAAGAAATAATCCTTCAGGCAGCTTCTATGCTGAAGCCGGGAGGGTATCTTTTATATTCTACCTGTACATTTGCTCCTGTAGAAAATGAGGGAAGTGTTTCCTGGCTGCTGGAAAATTATCCCGAAATGGAGTTGTTGGAGATAGAGCCATATGAGGGATTTTCCCGGGGAAATCCTGTCTGGGGAAATGGGGATATCCGGTTGGAAAAATGTGTACGAATCTGGCCCCATAAGATGAAAGGTGAGGGACATTTTCTGGCTCTTTTGCACAAATCAGAAGATGCAGAAAGGGTAGAAGTGAAGCTGGGAAGTAGTGCAAAATTGGACAAAAAGAGTCGGCGAATATTGGAAGAGTTTTTTGAGGAATGTAATTGGAAACCAGATTGGGAAAGAACCGAGATTCGAGGCGGAAAAGTCTATCTGGTGCCGGAACTGCCGGAAAAACTGGGAGGCATTCATTTTCTCAGAAATGGTTTATATATGGGAGAAATGAAGAAAGAACGATTTGAGCCTTCTCAGCAGTTGGCTATGGCACTGTTAGGCAGGGATTATCCTGGGAGATTATCTTTGCGGGCAGAGGATGAGCGTATAGGGCGTTACCTGAAAGGGGAGACGATTCTGGTGGAAGAAGGAGAGGCTACACAGGAGAATGGATGGCTGCTG
>JAGZXV010000085.1 GCA_018378255.1 Clostridiaceae bacterium
TATGCAGAATACGGACATCATACCGCCATGGCTGGAATTCATTAAACTGTCGGACCCCTCTTATGTTGCACTCATCTTCCAGCTGCTCATTCTGGAATTCGCCATTGACGGACTTCGTCTGGCCGCAGTCAACACTCCCAGCATGCTGACCACACCTTTGAGTGTTATAGCCGGTATTGTACTGGGGGAATATTCAGTAAAATCGGGTTGGTTTAACAGTGAAACCATGCTGTATATGGCATTCGTTACGGTCGCCAACTACTCCCAGGCCAGCTTTGAGCTGGGATATGCTCTAAAATTCATGCGTATTATCCTGCTGATATTGACTGCTGTCTTTAATATTTATGGATATATCGCCGGAATTATCATATCCGTCTGCGCTATTGTGTTTAACAAAACGATCGCCGGAAAGAGTTATATTTACCCTCTGTTCCCATTTAATTTTAAGGCACTGAAAAACAGATTTACCAGGGGGCGGCTGCCTCATCAGGAAAAATAGGCCAGGGTATTAATTGGATTTAAGTGAGAAAGTTACGCAGGGAAACTGACGTTCTCCAGGTCTGTTAATCAGATGCATTTTGAGGGGGATATAGATATTTTTCAGATTTGTTTATTTTATACCATCTCCATTTTTAACATCAAACGTGAAGGCATTTTCGAAAAAGCCTTCACGTTTGATGTTAAAAAATATCGTTTTTCATCTTCTTTCAAAAACTACAAAGGATGCACCATATTCTCCGGTTTCACATAAGCATCAAATTCCTCTGCCTTCAATAACCCCAGCGCCACAGCCGCCTCTTTCAGCGTGATTCCCTCTTTATAAGCCAGTTTTGCGATTTTGGCTGCATTTTCATATCCTACATAAGGGTTGAGTGCTGTAACCAGCATCAGTGACTGATCCAGGTATTCTTTAATCTTTTTCTCATTCGGCTTAATTCCCACCGCACAGTTATTATGAAAGGATACAATCGCTCCAGAAAGCAGGGATACGGACTGGAGGAAATTATAAATGCAGACAGGCATATATACATTCAGTTCAAAATTGCCCTGAGAGGCCGCAAAACCGACAGCTACATCGTTGGCAATTACCTGGCAGGCCACCATGGTCATGGCCTCACACTGGGTCGGATTCACCTTTCCCGGCATGATGGAACTTCCCGGCTCATTTTCAGGAATTAGTAATTCACCGATTCCGCAGCGAGGGCCGCTGGATAACAGTCTCACATCATTGGCTATTTTAAGCAGGTTTGCAGCCAGCGCTTTCAGAGCGCCGTGGGCAAAAACAAGAGCGTCCTTGCTTGTGAGGGAATGGAATTTGTTGTCCGCTGTTTTAAATCGTTTTCCGGTAAGTTTTGAGATTTCTGCTGCGGAGGATTCGCCGAAATCAGACGGGGCATTTAAACCGGTTCCCACTGCAGTGCCTCCTAATGCCAGCTCTCTCACGCCTTCCAAAGAAGTCACAATCATCTCTCTTGTTTTAACCAGCATTTCTTTCCATCCACTGATTTCCTGTCCCAGTGTAATGGGGGTTGCGTCCTGAAGATGGGTTCTTCCGGTCTTAATAATTCCCTCATAGGCATGTTCCAGACGGTCAAATGTGGCAGTCAGCAAATCAATGGCAGGAAGCAGCTTGTCCTCAATTTCAACAACTGCCGCTATATGCATCGCTGTTGGAAATGTATCATTAGAACTCTGGGATTTGTTCACATGGTCATTGGGATGGACCTTCTTCTCCCCAAGTATTTCATTGGCACGGTTGGCGATCACTTCATTCAAATTCATGTTGGACTGAGTACCGCTGCCTGTCTGCCATACAACCAGCGGGAAATGGTCATCCAGTTTTCCTGCATAAACCTCATCACAGGCTGCACAAACAGCCTCTGCCAGGCTGTGTTCCAGCTTTCCTGACTTTTCATTGGCAATCGCTGCCGCCTTCTTTAAAATGGCAAACGCGCGGATCACTTCCAGCGGTATCTTTTCAGTTCCTATCTTAAAATTCTCAAAACTTCTCTGTGTCTGTGCCCCCCAATAACGGTCGGCCGGCACTTTCACCTCTCCCATGGTATCATGTTCAATTCTGTATTCCATTTTTCCTCCATTCCGCCTTCCTTTAATCCCGGCTCTGTATCTTTTAAGCTGATTATTTCAATTGATTATACTACATTTGGCTGAATTTTTCCACACTTGCATAATCTGCGCATATCCTATAAAATAGTGCCATGATAAAACCAATAAGTAAATTTAATCGGATCATTACAATCAGATAAGGAATGAGAGGTCATTATGAAAATTATCGTTATTGACGGCCAGGGCGGAAAAATGGGAAAATCCATCATTGAGCAATTAAAAAAA
Organism: Clostridiaceae bacterium; assembly: GCA_018378255.1. Taxonomy (GTDB): domain Bacteria; phylum Bacillota; class Clostridia; order Lachnospirales; family Lachnospiraceae; genus CHH4-2. The sequence continues at coordinate 2,353 of JAGZXV010000085.1, forward strand.
TCCCATCCGGACCTGGAATTGATCGCCATAGGAACCAACAGTATTGCAACTGCCGCCATGCTGAAAGCCGGCGCGGATTATGGGGCTACAGGAGAAAACCCTGCAATTGTCAACAGCCAGGACGCCGATGTTATCATCGGGCCCATCGGCATTGTTATTGCCAATTCCCTGTTAGGAGAGATCACACCCGCCATGGCAGTTTCCATCGGCTCCAGCCATGCCCATAAAATATTGATACCGGTAAACCGGTGCAATCACCATGTGGTTGGCTGCAAACAACTGTCCTCCGGCGATTACATCAGAGAATCCATCGAATATCTGGATGACTTTATCTCCTCCCGCAGTCAGAGATAGCGGCGGAACACGGCAGCCGGGAATTCCATAAAAAAAAGCTGGGATTAAGCGTTGTGGTTACACACGTAATCCCAGCTTTTATGTTTTAAAAGCTCAAGCCCTGAACGGCAGGCCTCATATCAGGCCTGCTCCTTAAACCTCATCATAAATTTTCTGCAAATACTGAACATCGCTGTGATAACGGTCAGCATTAGAATTTTCAAGCAGCATGGTAACATATGGTTTGTTTTCCTTCAGATATTTCATCACCGGCTTATAATTGAACATGCCTTCACCCACATGGGCAAACTTGGGGCGGCCATTATCCAATACAAAATCCTTTACATGCACCATAGTGATCCTGTCCCCATAAAACGCCAGCGCCCGCTCTACAATCTCTTCCTGCTTCATATAATTTTCACTGCTGATCAAATTCACGGGATCGAAAATAGCCTCAACATTGGGGGAATCGATATCATCCAGAAAACGTTTCATCATCTCAGGACAATATAATGTGTGGTTATGTACTGCTTCTACGCCTACGATCATGCCTAATTTTTCGGCAGCGCTTACAATTTCCCTCATACTTTTTAAAAATAACTGGTAGCAGCCTTCCGTGAAGGTATAAGGAGCCAGTTCATAGTTTACATCATAGCGGCCGGTTTCCGTACCTACCATATCGGCTCCAATCGCTTTCGCATATTTTAAATGCTCGATGAATTTATGAACCTCTGCCCTCCTTCTAGTCTCATCCGGGTTCACAGGATTGATATAGCAGCCCAGAATCGCCACATGGATTCCACGCTCCTTTAACTTGCTGCTGATCATACGGCCAAATCCCGGAGAATAATGGCCATAGTTAAAATCATACCCTGTAATCGATTTGCCAAAAGCAAGCTGGATCTGATCTACTCCATGTGCCTTTACCGCATCAAAAACCGTATCAAAATCGCCTTTTGGGCAAAGATCGTGACATCTCATACCATAATTCATACTAAATTACCGCCTTTTTTATTATACAAAATCTTTTCTCATCGGAGTAAAAATATCCAAAAGCATAGTTTCTTCCAGAGCTACCACACCGTGAGGAACATCCGGGGCCACATAATAGGTATCTCCTGCCACCAGAACTTTATCTTCCTTTCCCTCTTCCTGGAATAAAAGAGAACCGGAAATCAAATAACCAATCTGCTCATGAGGATGGCTGTGTTTTGCTCCAACTGCTCCTTTATCAAAATGGAGTTCTACCGACATCAGATTCTCACTGTAGGCCAGCACTTTACGAACAACGCCGCCGCCCAGATCTGTCAATTCAATGTTTTTGTTTTCTACATACATAATCCATTCTCCTTTTTTGTAAGTATTTACAATTAATTTTATCATACATTATACGAAATGCAAGCAAAAGAATTCCAGATATGATGATTCCAAATCTGCATTTAACCGCCCTGCGCCACCATTCCTGCCTGTAGATGACCGCTTCTTCGGCATATTTTCTACCGCCTTTCTGTGCTCTTGAGTATTTTTATATCTCAGTACAAACGTTCCACTGGAACAAAAATACCGCCCCATGACAACTTTTCGTCACGGAGCGGCACATGAATCCTTTTATATCCTATTCTATTACTCATCAATGCTGTAGTTTGGAGCTTCCTTAGTGATATGAATATCATGAGGATGGCTTTCTTTCAGAGAAGCGGCTGATATTTTAACAAATCTGCCGTTTTCCTGTAATGCAGGAACCGTCTGCGCTCCGCAGTATCCCATACCGGAACGAAGTCCGCCAAGCATCTGGAATACGGTGTCTTCAACAAGGCCCTTATAAGCCACACGGCCTTCCACGCCCTCCGGAACCAGCTTCTTCGCATCAGACTGGAAGTATCTGTCCTTACTTCCGTTTTCCATAGCTGCGATGGAACCCATGCCTCGGTAAACTTTATACTTTCTTCCCTGATATAATTCGAAAGTTCCCGGGCTCTCGTCACAGCCTGCAAACAGACTTCCCATCATACAAACGCTTCCTCCGGCAGCAATCGCCTTCGTCAAATCTCCGGAATACTTAATGCCGCCGTCTGCAATAATCGGGATTCCATACTCCTTAGCAACCGCATAGCAGTCCATAATTGCGCTGATCTGAGGTACGCCAATACCGGCAACCACACGTGTAGTACAGATGGAACCAGGTCCGATACCAACTTTGACCGCATCCACGCCTGCTTCGATCAGAGCTTTGGCCGCCTCTCCGGTTGCCACATTGCCTGCGATAACCTGAAGATCCGGATAATTCTCTTTAATCATCTTTACGCAGCGGATTACATTGGCTGAATGTCCGTGAGCGGAATCCAGTACAACCACGTCTACCTTAGCGTCTACAAGAGCAGATACACGGTCCAGTACGTTGGCAGTAATACCAACCGCAGCGCCGCAGAGAAGTCTTCCCTGTTCGTCTTTTGCTGAAAATGGATACTTAATCTGCTTCTCAATATCCTTGATTGTGATCAGGCCCTTTAAATTAAAATCATCATCCACAATTGGAAGTTTTTCAACTCTGGCTTTTGCCAGAATCTTCTTAGCCTCCATCAGGGTAATTCCTTCCTTAGCAGTAACTAAATGCTCGGAAGTCATACATTCCTTAATCTTTCTGGAAAAGTCCTCTTCAAATTTTAGGTCACGGTTGGTGATAATGCCAACCAGTTTTTTTCCTTCTGTAATCGGAACACCGGAAATTCTGAATTTTCCCATCAGTTCATCTGCATCTTTCAATGTATGTTCCGGGGATAAATAAAATGGGTCTGTGATAACGCCGTTTTCCGAACGTTTTACCTTATCTACCTCTTCCGCCTGTGCTTCAATGGACATATTCTTATGAATAATTCCAATACCGCCCTGTCTTGCCATAGCAATGGCCATTCTGTGCTCGGTAACAGTATCCATACCAGCGCTCATCAGCGGAATGTTCAATTTAATTTTTTTAGTCAGGTATGTGGTCAGATCAACTTGATTGGGAATTACCTCTGAATACGCTGGAACCAAGAGGACATCATCAAAAGTAATGCCTTCACCAATAATTGTACCCATTAATTTTTCCTCTCTTTCTTGTAGTGTTTATTAATTTTATTAATAACTGTGTTGCTGTTAGTTATTAAGTCTAGCAAATTTTAGATTGCTTGTCAAACACATTTTTACACTTTTTGTCCGTGTACCAAATAACAGGTGTTGTTTGAATCTTTATTTAAGCGATTTGGTGAAAGTAACGCCTGTAAGAAGGGGAACCTGGGGCAGAGGACAAGGCCAGGTTCCCCTTCTTACAGGCTGTGTACTGAGTGCGCTGAGTATAATAAAGATTTTTGAGGGTAAAAGAGGAGAAAGAGCAAAGGTAAATTATTAAGGCTTTTTCGAAAATGCCTTGACGTTTGATGCTAAATTTTCAAATAATTTACAAAATTGTTTTTAAATACCTTAAACCAGAGAAGACCAGCAGGGAAGCGGGGAGTCCGGATGGCGGGGAAGAAGGCCAGGGGAGAGGAGCCGGAGAAATCAACGATACAGGGGTCGTGTGGAAACCGTTTAGTTGAACTTAGGTTTTCAGTATGAAAGAAGGCGGGCAGAAACTGAAATTCCGAATCAGTTTCTGAGATGCCCCTGAACGGTGAAGTCATGAGGAGTTCACCGTGAATGGGCATCGGACCGCCTTCTTTTATGCTGAAAGCCTTAGTTCCACTTAACGGTTGGAATCAGATCCCTGTATCGTTGGTTTCCCCGGTTCCTCTCCCCTGGCCTTCTTCCCCGCCATCCGGACTCCCCGCTTCCCTGCGTTACTTTCACTAATCAACTCCCAATTCCTCTTTCATCAGCCTCCCCAGAATCTTAATTCCTTCCACTATCTCCAGTTCTTCCGGCGTGGAAAAATTCATGCGGAATGAATGGCAGGGGGCTTCTGTATCGGGGTAAAATACGTCACCAGGCACCAGTGCAACGGTTCTGTCCAATGCCTTTTTTACAAATTCGGTCATATTAATGGAATCCGGAAGCGTGACCCATAAAAACATTCCGCCCTCCGGTGTAATATATGATACTTCCTTGGGGAAATAAGTTTTGATGGCATCCAGCATAATTCTGGATTTCTTCCCATATATGGAGCGGAGCTTTCCGATATAAAAATCCATATTGCAGTTTTTTAAAATCTCCGCACAAATTTTCTGGCTCCATACCGTGCTGTGTACATCATTAAGCATCTTGGCCTTTATCACTTTTTGAGCCACAGGCACAGGTGCGGACATAGCGGCCACACGGATGCCCGGCGCTATGATCTTGGAAAAGCTGCCCGCATACACCACAATGCCCTCTTTATCCAGGCTCTTTATGGATGGAACTTCCTCTCCGGCAAATCTCAGCTCTCCATAGGGGTTGTCCTCCAGAATTATCGTTCCGTATTTTGAGCAGAGTTCATAAATCCCTTTTCTCTTTTCATAAGATGTGGTCACACCTGTTGGATTTTGAAAATCGGGAATTACATAGAATAATTTAGGTGTCGGCTTAGCTGACAGCTTCCGTTCCAGCTCATTAAGATCCACTCCGTCTTCTTCCAGCGTCACCCCTTCTACAATGGCTCCGTTGCTGCGAAATGCGCTCATTGCCACCATAAATGTAGGTGCTTCCACTAAAACCCGGTCTCCGTCATTACACAGCACTTTTGACAGAAGGTCCATGATCTGGGCGCTTCCGCTGGTGATCACAAGCTGATCCCTTGTGCTGACTTTGACCTCTTTTCGGTTCAAAAATTCTTTCGCTGCCTGTAAAAGTTCCGGGCATCCTTCTGTTACGGAATACTGAAGGATTCCGATGGGATCATGTTCCAGCATTCTTCTGGAAATTCCCTTTATTGTCTCCACCTGAAATGCTTCTGCGGCCGGATTCCCTCCCGAAAATTTTTTAAGCCCCGGTGTTCCCATCAGTTTTAATATATTATCAGCCGAAGACGGCTTTACTGCATTGATTCTGTCTGAAAATTGATAATCCATCTGATCCCATTCTCCCTTTTACATTTAAATTTGTAAGAAATTCCATACAGGCAGCACCATATCGTTTGACATTTTTTCAGATTGGGGGATGCCTAAACTGCGAAGGCTCTGTTAAAAAACTATCAAAAAAGCAAAAAACGAAAAGGAAAAAACCCTTTCGTTTTTATGGATGCCTGTATGAAATTTACTCACGTGGTAAATTATAGTATAGTTTTTTGGCATTTGCAACCACTTATTTAAGTATTACTGCTGATTTTTATCATCATGAAAACCTGCATCACAAGATAGTCCCGTTAGCTAAATTACTGTACGATCTTACGGGGGCTCACCTGCTTCATGCAATGAAGCATCCTGTCGTTAGGTTCAAAGATAACTTTGGTCGTATTGCCGCCAGACTTATTAATCAAAGCATATGTTTTTGCACCAGCCTGTCCTGAAGAATAATCCACGACTTTCATATCTGATGTCTCACAGTCTTTCAGCACATAGGAATCAGAAGGCGCTACGATCTGAATTGTTTCCATCGTTCCTTCCCACACCTGTTTTCTTCTGGAGCGTCCCATAATCTTGTCAATGGACAACTGCCCGTTCACATAGAGATATTCATATTCCAGATTCATATTCTGAAATACAAAATAAGAAATACCTCCAACCACTAATAATGCGATCACACCTAAAACAGTTGTTAAAGCCAGAAATACAGAAAAAATACATAATACGATCATAACTGCCTTTACGGCAATTGCGTACACCGGCGGTTTTCTCTTAACCAGCCACTCTGAATATGCTTCATTCATAGGTTAATTCCCTTTCTCCATATAAAACAGAAATAAGTAGGAAAAGGGATCTGCACATGCAGGACATGGCAGATCCCTTTTCTTACATGCTACTCTGCTTTACGTTATTACATCATTCCCATTCCGCCACCAGCTGGCATCGCAGGAGTTTCCTCTTTTATATTAGCAACAACGGATTCAGTTGTCAACAGAGTTGATGCAACACTTGTCGCATTTTGAAGTGCGCTTCTTGTAACCTTAGCAGGATCAAGAATTCCAGCACTGATCATATCTACATATTCTTCTTTGTACGCATCGAAACCTACGCCTACTTCAGCTTCTGCTACCTTATTGATGATAACTGAGCCTTCCAGTCCTGCATTGGCAACAATGTGATATAATGGGGATTCCAGAGCTTTCAGGATGATCTTACCGCCTGTCTTCTCATCGCCTTCCAGAGTTTCAACCACTTTAGCAACTTCCTTAGCTGCATGAACATAAGCTGATCCGCCGCCTGCAATGATGCCCTCTTCTACTGCAGCTCTTGTAGCAGCCAAAGCATCTTCCATACGCAGTTTTGCTTCCTTCATCTCGGTTTCAGTCGCTGCACCAACACGGATAACAGCTACGCCGCCAGCCAGTTTTGCAAGTCTTTCCTGTAATTTCTCTTTATCAAATTCAGAGGTTGTTTCCTCAATCTGAGCTCTGATCTGTGCAACTCTTGAAGAGATATCAGCTTTATCGCCGCAGCCGTCTACGATGATTGTGTTTTCCTTCTGAACTTTAACAGATTTTGCACGTCCTAACTGATCCATGGTTGTCTCTTTTAAGTCTAATCCCAGTTCTTCAGAAATAACGGTACCGCCTGTTAAAATAGCGATATCCTTTAACATCTCTTTTCTTCTGTCGCCGTATCCTGGTGCCTTAACGCCTACTACAGTAAAGGTTCCTCTTAATTTGTTAACGATCAATGTTGTAAGAGCTTCGCCTTCGATATCTTCAGCGATGATTAAAAGCTTGGATCCTGACTGTACGATCTGCTCCAGAACAGGAAGAATTTCCTGGATGTTGGAAATCTTCTTATCTGTGATCAGGATATAGGGATCATCTAAGTTGGCTTCCATCTTATCCATATCGGTGCACATATAAGCTGAAACATAACCGCGGTCAAACTGCATACCTTCAACTAAGTCAAGCTCTGTCTTCATGGTCTTAGACTCTTCAATTGTGATAACGCCGTCGTTGGAAACTTTCTCCATAGCGTCGGCTACTAATTCACCAACTTCATCATCAGATGCAGAAATTGCTGCCACTCTGGCGATCTGTGCTTTTCCGCTGATTGGCTGGCTCATCTTAGCGATGGCTTCAACAGCTGCTTCCGTCGCTTTTTTCATACCTTTTCTCAAAACGATGGGGTTAGCGCCTGCTGCCAGGTTCTTCATACCTTCGTTAATCATAGCCTGAGCCAAAACAGTTGCTGTTGTTGTACCGTCACCGGCCACGTCGTTGGTCTTGGTTGCCACTTCTTTTACAAGCTGAGCGCCCATATTCTCAAATGCATCTTCCAGTTCGATCTCTTTTGCAATTGTTACGCCATCATTTGTAATGAGTGGAGCGCCGAAGGACTTATCCAAAACTACGTTTCTTCCTTTCGGTCCCAATGTCACGCGGACAGTATCTGCCAGCTGGTTAACACCGCTTTCAAGAGCTTTTCTTGCTTCTACACCATATTTAATCTGTTTTGCCATGATTTCATTCCTCCAATATCTATATTTTCAGGTCTGCCTCTGCAAATCCTGCTGCAAGCATTCTTCTGTCTTGCTGTTATAAATTCACCTAAAAGCTGCTGATTACTCGATAACAGCTAAAATATCATTCTGTTTTACAACCACATATTTTTCTTCTTCCACTTCCACTTCTGTTCCTGAGTACTTGGAGAAGATAACTTTATCGCCAACTTTAACCTGCATGGTGATTTCTTTTCCATCCACAACTCCGCCAGGACCAACTGCAATTACTTCTGCCTGCTGCGGTTTTTCCTTAGCCTGACCTGGTAATACGATACCGGATTTGGTTGTCTCTTCCGCCACTAACTGTTTTAATACAACTCTGTCAAATAATGGTACTAACTTCATGTTGAATTCCTCCTCAATCTATTCTTTATTTTTCCTCCCTTTTCAGGAAGGTTTTATATCTTTTTCGCATAATAATGTTATAGCACGTGTTGTTAGCACTGTCAATAGTTGAGTGCTAACTTTTTTCAAATTTTATAATTCACTATTTATTATGGACGGTAAATTGTGGTTCACCAGAGTATACTTGAAATATTTTATAGAAATTTTCTTATTATATACCTTTATTTTTTCTTTTAATGGTATTACAATATAGATTAATACAGTGATCTATATCAGGAAGGAGTATTGATATGGCAAAAAAAGGATTGGGTAAATTTGTAGCATTTGCTGCGATTGCCGGAGTTGTTGCGGCTGGTATCTCTTATTTTACAAAATATAAATCTTTTCATGACGAGCTGGAGGAGGACTTCCATGATTTCGAAGGAGAAGACGATAAGGATTCCGAAGAGCCGGCAGACAGCACCATGTCCCGCAATTATGTGTCACTGAATCCGGAAAAAGGACCTGCAGCGCAAGCTCCCAAAGAAGAACCGGAAAATACAGAAGAGATTTCAGAAAAACCATCGGTGGAGGCTGCAGATGCGCCGGACGAACCTGTTTCTGTCCCGGAAAGCGAACCTGTTAAACAGCCGGAAAACGAAACTACAATTGAAGATGATATTACAGAATAACGAGGCGGGGAGTTCAATCTCCCGCCTCGTTATTATTATTTCCAGGGTATCATATTTTTCCAGCGCACTTCCTGCAGGCTGGCTTCTTCCTGCATATATATCCTGCTGCCGTCTATTTCCGACGGCAAATGGTATTCTTTTTTATCAGGATCGTATTCCCATTTATCATCCGTTACCGTAACTCCGTTTCGGGCTGATAATTTCCAGACAGTCTCCACGCCTTTTGCATTGATGCTGGTGTATGTGACAGGCCCGTCCATCAGATCCCGGACAAATGTTCCTTCTTTTTTAATCTCCCTCGCCTCTTCTTCATTGATCCCGTCGTAATAGCAATATCCTATGATCGCCTTTCCGTTCAGCTGTCCGCCTTCCCAATTGCCGGCCGAATAGTCATATCTGGGATGGTCGAGACGGATTGCCTGAAGGGCCAGTCCCGCGCCTTCCAGACCGCCTTCATCGAAAGTTCCGAAAAAGACCGTAGAATAAGACTGGAAACAAATCCCCTCTCCCCTGACCTCAAAACCGGCCTCCTGTCCGTCAAAGAAATAGGGTTTTCCCCCCATTGTATTATAGTAAAGATCCCGGAACGCCTGCTCGTTGTCATTGAGAAGGGCCGCAGCAGCCGGAAGATCCGTATTCCTGAGATGATCTTCCAGAAGTGTCAGCAGTGTGCGCTCCTCATCAGATATCATGCTCACCGGCTCTGCCTCGGACGGCGTGGCTGTCTGGGATTCCGTTTCCGCTTCCGTAACAGGTTCCGTCTGTTTTCCCTGTCCTGAATAAATCAGCGTCATACATACAACACCAAGAATACCGATCAATAAAACCGCATACCTTTTTATTCTCATCGTTCTCCTCCTCTCCGTTTATTCCGCAAGCCAGGCATTTTTAAGAAGCCCGATTCCATAACAGATCTGCTCCTCCGTTAAATTTGCATACCCTAAAATGACTGTGGAACGGGTATGGTTGTGGAATGGATGGATGAAATAGCCCGACAGCCCATAAACATGGACTCCGGCCTCTTTCGCCTGTCTCACAAGCACCGCCTCCTCCGTTCCCGCCCTGCTTGTGAGCAGGACATGAAGTCCGGCATTCTCTCCTTTTATGATGAAGTCTTTCTCCAGGCCCTTTAACGCATTCATAAGAGCATCATGCTTATTCTTGTAAACCGCCCTCATCCTGTTCAGATGGCGCTCATAATATCCGCCCACAATAAACTGGTACAGAATATTCTGGTCGATCCTGGATACCGTAGACGAATAAAACCCTGCTTTCTTTTTGTATTCTTTTAAAAGCGGCCCTGGCAGCACCATATAACTGACACGGATTGCCGGGGCGATTGATTTGGAAAAGGTACCGATATAGATCACATTTTCCCCTGTGTCCATCCCCTGAAGGGCAGGTATCGGTTTTCCCTTATACCTAAACTCACTGTCATAGTCATCCTCAATCAGATACCTGTCTTTCCTCTGGCCGGCCCACCAGAGAAGTTCCTGCCGCCGTTTCACAGGCATGACGATTCCGGTGGGGTATTGATGGGAAGGCATGATGTACGCAAGCTGCGCTCCGCTCTCGCCGAGCAGTTCCAGACTCATACCGTATTTATCCATATTTACCGGACAGACCTGGTATCCCAGGCTGTTAAACACCCGGTATGCCTGTTTATAGGTGGGATTTTCCATGGCGATCACCCGTTCCGGCCCCAGAATCTGCGCAAGGAGCATCAACAGGTATTCGCTTCCTGCACCCACAATTATCTGTTCCGGCCTGCAGTTCACCCCTCTGGCCGTATGCAGATATTCCCGCACCGCTTCCCTGAGAGATAGTTCTCCCTGCGGATCGCCTGCTATAAACATGGCTTTATTATCATCCACAAGCGTGTTCTTCGTGATTTTTCTCCATGTATTAAACGGAAAGCTGTCCAGGTCAATGCCCCTCGGCGAGAAATCCACCTGGTACTCCGTTTCCGCCGGTTCCTCCTGCAGAACAAATCCCTCGTCCTGGCTTTTTCCCACCTCCACCAGTTCCTCGATCTTGGACACATAATATCCTTTGCACGGAACCGCCTCTATATAACCTTCGGAAAGGAGCTGTTCATAAGCCATCTGGGATGTGCTTCTGCTCACCTTCAGGTTTTCAGCCAGCACCCGGGTCGACGGGAGACGCGTCATCGCTTTTATATTCCCATTTTTTATTTCTTCTTTAATATATCCATAGATCTGCTCATACAAAGGAATATCCGTATGAGATTTTAAGGGCACCATCAATTCCATCTCAGACTCCAAAAAGGCGGAAGACCACACTTCTCATCCTCCGCCTTAGTAACTCAGTTATTTTGCTATCTTAAACGAACTCTTTAACGATACGATACGGTTAAATACCAGATGTTCCGGAGTGCTGTCTTTGCAGTCCACACAGAAATATCCGTTGCGCACAAACTGGAAGCTGTCATAAGCCTTCACATCTGCAAAATTCGGCTCCACATAGCACTCTTTTAAAATGGTAAGGGAATTGGGATTCAAATTCAGGCTGCCGTCTTCGTTCAGTTTTCCCTTTTCTTCATCCACAATGTTCTCATACAGCCTGCATTCCGCTGTCAGAGCAGTATCCGCTGCTACCCAGTGAATAGTTCCCTTTACCTTTCGTCCCTCAAATCCCGAACCGCTCTTAGTAGCAGGATCATAGGTACAATGCACCACCGTCACGTTGCCGTCTTCGTCTTTTTCACATCCTGTGCAGGTCACAAAATATGCGCTCATCAAACGGACTTCATTGCCCGGGAACAGGCGGAAATACTTCTTGACCGGCTCTTCCATAAAATCATCCCGCTCAATGTACAGCTCTCTGCCAAACGGTACGGTTCTGCTGCCCAGTTCAGGGTTTTCCAGGTTATTGGGCACTTCAAGTTCTTCCGTCTGCCCTTCCGGATAGTTGTCGATCACCAGCTTTACAGGATTTAAAACAGCCATCATTCTGGGCTTCTTTAACTTTAAGTCTTCCCGGATACAGTACTCCAGCATAGCATAATCCACAGAGCTGTTGGCTTTTGAAACGCCCACCAGGTCTACGAACATGCGGATCGCTTCCGGAGTATATCCTCTTCTCCTGAGAGCGGCAATGGATACAAGGCGGGGATCATCCCAGCCGTCCACAATCTTATCTTCCACCAGTTTTTTAATATAACGTTTTCCCGTAACCACATTGGTCAGGTATAATTTGGCGAATTCGATCTGGCGGGGAGGATTTTCAAACTCGCATTCCTTTACCACCCAGTCATAAAGCGGTCTGTGGTCTTCAAATTCCAGGGTACAGATGGAATGGGTGATATTCTCAATGGCATCCTCAATCGGATGTGCGAAATCATACATGGGATAAATGCACCAGGCATCCCCTGTATTGTGATGGCTCATATGCGCCACACGGTAAATGACCGGATCGCGCATGTTGATGTTCGGAGAGGCCATATCGATCTTCGCCCTGAGGACTTTCTCACCATCTTTATATTTTCCTTCCTTCATCTCCTCAAACAGTTTTAAGTTTTCTTCCACACTCCGCTCCCGGTACGGGCTTTCCTTACCAGGAGTTTTAAAATCTCCGCGGTATTCGCGGATCTCTTCTGCTGTCAGATCGCAGACAAATGCTTTTCCCTTCTTGATCAGGAAAACCGCACAGTCATACATCTGCTGGAAGTAATTGGAAGCAAAGAACAGCCGGTCTTCATAATCCGCACCCAGCCACTTCACATCTTCTTTAATCGATTCCACAAATTCCACCTTCTCCTTGGTCGGATTGGTGTCGTCAAACCTTAAATTAAATTTTCCGCCGTACTTCTGGGCGAGTCCAGAGTTTAAAAGGATGGATTTGGCATGTCCGATATGCAGATATCCATTGGGTTCCGGTGGGAAACGGGTCTGTACGTGGTTATAAACACCCTCAGCCAGATCCTTATCTATCTCCTGTTCAATAAAGTTTTTAGAAACATTTTCTAACGCTTTATTCTCTTCCATAATTTTCCTCCATTGCTGCTGCCCGCTTTGGGACATCATTAATAATAGCTAATCATATCATATTTCCTTTATTTAGAAAAGGGTTTTATGCGAATGTTCTTATCTAAAAGTTGATACACTAATAAAAAGACCGGAAAGGAGTTCTAAATATGAAAATAGATAAACGAAAAGTAGTTTTAGTGGGAACCGGAATGGTGGGCATGAGCTATGCCTATTCTCTTCTGAACCAGAATGTATGCGACGAACTGGTGCTGATCGACATTGACAAAAAGAGGGCGGAAGGAGAGGCCATGGATTTAAACCACGGTCTTGCATTTTCCGGTTCCAATATGAGAATCTATGCCGGAGACTACAGCGACTGCCGGGACGGCGATATCGTGGTAATCAGCGCCGGCGTGGCCCAAAAGCCGGGAGAAACCAGGCTGGATCTTTTAAAGCGCAATGCGGCGGTCTTCCGCTCTATCGTGGAACCTGTGGTATCATCCGGTTTTAACGGCATTTTTCTGGTAGCTACTAATCCGGTAGATATTATGACCCGGATGGTATATACTTTATCCGGATTTAATCCAAGAAGAGTTTTAGGAAGCGGAACCGCCCTCGATACGGCCAGGCTCCGTTATCTGCTTGGAGACTATCTGAAAGTCGATCCCCGCAATGTGCACGCCTATGTGATGGGAGAACACGGAGACAGTGAATTTGTTCCCTGGAGCCAGGCCATGCTGGCAACCAAACCCATTTTAGAGCTGTGCAGGGACGAACAGAATAATTGTAAAACCGAAGATCTGGAAACAATCTCTGATGAGGTGAGAGGAGCCGCTTACAAAATCATTGAAGCCAAAAAGGCCACTTATTATGGAATCGGCATGGCTTTAACCAGAATCACAAAGGCGATTCTGGGAGATGAAAACAGCGTTCTGACCGTCTCCGCCCTGCTCTGCGGTGAATATGGCCAGACCGATGTATTCACCGGGGTTCCCTGTATCATCAACCAAAATGGAATTCAGCGGATTTTAAAACTTTCGTTATCCGGGGAGGAACTAAAAAAACTGGATCAGTCCTGCTGCACCCTTAGGGACAGTTTCAGCCAGATTTTGTAAGAAGAAAAAAGAGGATAAAAACAAAGCCGCAAGATGGGCTTAATATTGGAAACAGCAGCATCCGGCCGCATAACCGCTTTCCAAATCCGCACATCAAAACGGCTTTGTTCTTAAAATAAAACTGATTTTTACACTAAACGGAAATTGTAAGCCCTACCCCCACTTCTTCAATCGTAAGCCTTTCAGACATCTTTGTCTTTGCCTTCAAAGAAACGCAGTGGCAGGGATACATACGAAACGGAGGGATGCCGGCCAGATATTCGATGGTCTGGTCCAGCCGCTCATCCGCATCAAACAGATGAAAACCGCCGATGATCCCGGCAATTCTTTTTTCCCCGCAGACCTGCATGGCATATTCCACAATATTGCAGATCCCGCTGTGGGAACACCCGGTAATTATAAAAATGCCTTTTTCTGTCTTTAAGGCCAGTGCGGAATCATCCGTCACATAATCGCGTTGTCCGCCGCCCTTCTGCCCGACCGCCTTGCGTGCTTCAAATGAATAGATATCCGGAATCCTGCCTAAAAATATGCATCGTCCGGATATTTGAAACGGCTCCGTACAAGGTCTGTAAATGCCAGTCTTTTTCACTTCTTCTTCCGTCATAGGCGCGCCGATCCATTCCCCGTCATATAGTTTGGGTTCAAAACAGCCTGGATGGCATATAATTTGGACACCGGACAAGTCAAACCGCCTTTTTAAATGGTTCAGGCCATTGGTGTGGTCATTATGGCCGTGGGACAGCACAATATGGGTGATCTTTCCCAGGTCTATCCCCATCTTCTCTGCATTTGACAACAGGATGTCCGAATATCCGGTGTCAAACAGAATACGCAGGCCATCTATTTCGATGTAATAGCTGACCGCAGGTTCCCCCAAATAATAATGGTCTATGTAAGTATTGTTGTCCACGAGTACTTGCAGTTTCAATCTTATCTCCTCTCCATAAGCCCGCCTTACAATGTAATCCAATAAATGTTCACTGGTCTGCCGTCCGGATACGGCGTTGTCTTTTCCAGCCGGCCGCCGTTTTCTTCAATGGTCCTTCTGGATCCTTCATTGTCCTGATAGCATCCCAGCATGACTTTGGAAAGTCCAATACTCCTTGCATAGTCCAGTGCCAGACCCAGCATCTCAGTGGCATACCCCTTCCGGCGTTCCTGCGGCCTGACCGCATAGCCAATATGACCGCCATACCGGGTTAAAAATTCATTTTCGATATTATGGCGGATATCGATCATTCCCACAATTCTGCCGTCACTTTTCCTCACCGCAAAAAAGGTTGAAGCGGGAACCCAGTCATCCATCACCGTCTCAGGATCACTGTTTTTCCTGATCTGTTCCAGCCATTTTGAATACTCCATCTGATCCAGCAGCGCGCTTCCATTGATCACAGGCTCACCGTTATCAAAAAACTCCTGCTTCATCTCCTCTGCGGCTTGTTTATGCAGCCCCAAAGGGCGGACAAGTTCCAGTTCGTTCATAAAACCAGTTCCCCTTTCTGTCTCTTTTTTCAGCCATATCATGAAATTTAATCCGTAAATTATAACATATTTATTTTTATAAATATATATGTTGTAATAAAATTTCACGTAACTGAAAAATCTCCTGCCACAGGTTCCCCATCTGTGGCAGGCCGGATCATTGATATGATTCCTGGTGCTCCGTTATTTTACAAAACACAGCGCGTCTTATGGCCTGTAAAACAGGCATGGGATGTTTTTGCAGCTTTTGTTTTTATAGCTTTTGTTTTATGCATTATCCTGTTATAATTAAGTGAGGTGATTAATATGGCTGATATTTTAGATTTTTTATTGGGCATTGGAGAAGTCTGTGTCAATCTTTGGAATGCATTTACAGGAAAAGGGCGGAGAAAGAAATAGCCGCCCTTTTATCATCCTATATTCCTTACTTTATGGCTGATCCACCCCAATTTCGTCAAGGGCCTGTTTAAGATACTGTAATTTTACATACTCTTCTGGTGCCACATCATACTGAGGGTCCAAAAGTCCTGCATCCAAAAACATATCGTTCATCGTTTTATACCAGGAAAGCATAGTTTTGTCCTCTTCCAGCTTCCTCATTTCCTCAATGCTGATCCAATTTGTTTTTTCAGTTACCATAAAGGCTACATCATAGTCCGTATTAATATAATCAGCTACTTTTTGTACGGTATTTTCTATATTATTGTTGCGGTCATCGGTTCCCTGCAGCCATGCTTTTAAAAAACGGACTACCACATCTTCATTTTTTTCCAAAAACTTATTGGTAGTCACCCAGCTGTTGGTAAAAACCGCCTCCGGCAGAAAATCTTTAGAACCGCTTATGGTTATCACATTTTCTTTTCCCATATCTTTCCGGATTTGATCCGTATAAGGCACTTCAATTGATATGGCGTCAATCTGTCCTGTCATGAATGCCGTAACTTTGCCGGAAGCATCCATATTGATCATATTGACATCGGATTTTTTCATATCATTTAATTTCAAAGCCATGGATAAAACTAATTCCGATGTGGTTCCGGCGGAAATCCCCACATTTTTCCCCTTGAGGTCTGTCATTTTATTGTATCCGCTGTCCGCCCTGACAAGTATTTCTCCACTGAGATCCGTGCTGTCCAGGGCTATTATAGAACACTGTCCCTGAGGAGCAAATACATGAGCGCCGACTCCAAGATAACCGATATCTATGTCTCCCGACGCCATAGCCGCCAGTTCAGTGGCTCCTGAGGTAAATTGAACCAGTTCCACTTCCAGATTCTCGTCTTCAAAATAACCATTATCGATTGCGTTCAAAAGTCCGCCCAATCCCACTACATGAGGATGATATGCAATCTTTATTTTTTTCATTTCTTTATTCCTACCGGGGTTCCCGCTTGTTTCTTCTTTCGTCTCCTTAGATATTTCCTGAACCTGTGTTGAGATATCTTTATCTTTTTCATTTTCTCCTTGTGCCAAAGAACCACATCCGGCTGCGGCAATTACTGCGATCCCCATCATTAACGATAAAATCACTTGTCTTTTCATGTAACCTCTCCTTGTTCTTCCAAACATTACCTTTTCTGCTTCAGTAAATCCCTTCTTCTCTCCATATGCGGTTCATCAATTCATAACGTTTTAAATCGAGGCCGGCATAAATGCTGTTGGAGGTTGAAAATATATAACCGTAGTCCGGCATCCCTTCTTTCAAACAACGGCGAACCTCTTCAATCACTTCCGTTTCGCTCCCGGTCTGCAGCAGGCCACAGTTCACATTGCCAATCAGACAGATTTTTCCCCGGCATACCTTCTTTACCGTTTTCAAACTGACACCTCCTTGAGGATCAATAGAATGCAGAGCGTCCGGACCGCAGTCTGTCAAACGGTCTAAAATCGGCATAATATTGCCGTCTGTGTGTTTAATCGCAAAAAAACCGAGTTCATGATAAGCGGCTATGATTTCCTTCAAATAGGGCCCTATGAATTCATCAAACTGGTCTGCTGTAAAAAACGGATTTTGGTTAAAACAGTAATCAGAACATAGAATAAATCCATCCAGCAGCCCCTTATGTTTTGAAAGTTCTTCCGCAAACTTTTTGTAATGCTCCATCATTTTATTTGTCTTTAAATGGATTGCTTCCGGTTCTTCATACATCTGTACTGAAAAATCCATCATAGAATTGCCATCCGGGATTCCAGGTGTGGGATCGCCATGTACCATGAGGAAATACCGGTCACCCGAAAGTTCCCGGATCGTTTCCAATAATTCCACAGCAGCCTCAGCGCTTGTATTTCTCGGATGAACATGAATTGCGCTGTGATGATACTTTTTTGCAATTTTAATATAGGTCTCTGCCATATCAACTAAATGCATCCTGCGTTCGTTTTTTGACATTTGATCCCACTGATAATAATTACGGTATTTAGGGTGTATTTTTCCTATGGATTCCATCACAGGGAAAAATACAAGTTCAAAATGCGGCACATGCCCCTCAATCGGCTGGCATCGTAAAGCTTTTATAAATTTCTCCCTCGGCGTTGCCGCCATATAGCCCTCCTCCTTTGCAAAAATTTTACAGCATCCAGATTCACCACTCACTCCATCCCCGCTCCCTCCTTTGCAAATTCCTTTCATTAAGTCTCTGTGATTATAGAAAACGTTTTCTATAACTGCAGATATTCTCGTAGAATTCATTTTAAGCATCATATATAGCAAACGTTTTCTATTTTTTATATATACAGATTATATCATTCGATGGTTTTTGTCAAGTTTTTTAGTATATTATTCTATATTATGTTTACTATTTAACTATTTTTTATGCATTTAGACCTATATTTTATAGTTATCGTTTTCCATCATATGTAAATTTTTCCCAAATACCTGCATCAAGTCTATGAACAAAAAAAGAGAAGCCTTTACGACTCCTCTTTCCCATATACATCTGTATCCTTTTCCTGTCTGAATGTATTCGGCCCTAAAAACTCGCCGTTATGCCAATAAGGGTTAAATGTCTCCACCTTCTTGGCCTGTTCTTCCAATTCCTTTGTGGATTCCTGTTTCCCTTGCTTTTCCTGTTTCATTATCATCACCTCGATGATAGTATCCGCAATTTTAAAAAAAATATAACATCTTTATCTTAGATTTTATACATAATAAAAACGTGACGGATCAGCCGGAATAACAACACGGGATGCAGCACAAAAAAGAAAACCCCTAGTATATACTAGGGGTTCTAACAGCTGCTGACGGGAATCGGACCCGTGACCTCCGCACTACCAATGCGACGCTCTACCGACTGAGCCACAGCAGCGTTTAACGGCTTGGTTAAGCCTTAGATATATTATCATGAGAATTTATTTTTGTCAACATATAAAATTTATTTTATATTAATTTTTCCCAACTTTTGCTCACAGATTATTTTCTCCCATCATAAGTTAAAGTAAAAAAGATAAAGAGGCAATTATGGCTGAAAATGATATGACTGCAAACAACGGCGGCAATAACGGAGCTGCTCCCGCTGTTAACGATGATTATGGGCTTACCACTCCGGTAGCGCCGGAAGGAGGTACTCCGGTTTGGCCCGGCAATACAAACGATAATACCCCTGTGGCTCCGCTCCCCAATCCAGGCGAAGGCGGTCCGGT
>JAGZXV010000086.1 GCA_018378255.1 Clostridiaceae bacterium
CCATTCCATTCAGGAAGGAAAAAGGCAGTTGACCCAGGGGCTGCGCAGATTCCGGGAAAAACCGGATGATCCCCGTTTTATGGAACTTTACCGGTGGTTTTTTAATTCCCCTGAACATAAGGAACAGCTCAGAGCGCTGGTGGATGCGGCCAGTTTTGTGTACCGGGAGAGGGGGATTGGAAAAGCTGCGGCTCAGGCCCTCTATGGAACGGTGTTAAACGGCAGCGTAACCCGGCTGGAACAGTATGCGGCCTGCGCGTATGCCCATTTTCTGAAATATGGGCTGGAACTGACGGAAAGACAGGAATATACGCTGGCGGCTGTGGATTTGGGAAATCTGTTCCATAATTCCATTGACCGGTGTTTTAAGACGCTGGAAGAGCAGCAGAAGAGCTTTCGGGACATCAGCGTGGAGGAGAGAAAACAACTGGTTAAAACATGTGTGGAGGCGGTGACCGGGGAATATGGAAACACCATACTGCAGAGTTCGGCCAGAAATGCCTATCTGGCAGCCAGAGTGGAGAAGATTACGGACAGGACGATCTGGGCTCTTTCAGAACAGTTGAAAAAGGGAGACTTTGAACCGGCAGGTTTTGAGGTGTCATTTTCATCCATCGATAATTTAACAGCGATGAAGATCGCTCTTTCAAATGACGAATCCCTTCATCTGAAAGGAAGGATCGACCGTTTGGATACCTGTGTGGACGACGGTCATGTCTATGTAAAAATCATCGATTATAAATCAGGAAGCACCAGTTTCGATCTGGTTTCCCTGTATTACGGACTTCAGCTTCAGCTGGTGGTCTATATGGATGCGGTGATGGAGCTGGAGGAGAGAAAACACCCGGAAAAAGAAGTGGTTCCTGCCGGGATCTTTTACTATAACATCAAAGACCCTATGGTTGAAAAAGAAGCCGGGGAAAATCCGGATGAGGAAACCATTGAACAGCGGATTTTAAAACAGCTGAGAATGAACGGTTTAGTCAACAGCGAGCTGGAGGTGATCAAACATCTGGATCATGAAATTGAAAAGGAATCCGATGTAATTCCGGTGGCGATGAAGGATGGAGTGATTCAGGAAGCCAGATCATCTGTTGCGAACCGCAGGAGATTTGAAGCCTTAAAGGGATATGTCCGGGAGAAGGTGAAGGAGACAGGGCGGGAAATTCTGGGCGGCCAGATTCAGGTCAATCCGTATCAGCAGGGGACGAAAACCGCCTGTGATTACTGTCCGTACCACCCTGTCTGCGGATTTGACAAGAAGACGGATGGATACCAGTACCGGAAGTTCAAATCCATGAAGCCAGAAGAAATCTGGGGCGAGATAGAAGAGACGCCGGGAAAGGAGAAACCATCATGTCAGTAAACTGGACGAAAGAACAGCAGCAGGTTATTGAGAGCAGAAACAGAAATCTCCTGGTATCGGCTGCTGCGGGAAGCGGTAAAACTGCGGTTTTAGTAGAGCGGATCATACAGATGATCACGGATGAAGAACATCCTGTAGATATTGACCGGCTGCTGGTCATGACATTTACCAGCGCGGCGGCGGCGGAGATGCGTGAGAGGATCGGAGCTGCCATTGAGGAAAAACTGGCTAAGAATCCCCATGACCGCCATCTTCAGCGCCAGGCCACCCTGGTTCATTATGCCCAGATCACCACCATTGACAGTTTTTGCCTGCAGGTAATCAGGGAACATTTTAATAAACTCGACATTGATCCGGCCTTCAGGATCGGGGATGAGGGAGAACTGATGCTCATCAGGGCTGATGTGATGAAGGAAATGCTGGAGGATTACTACGAGAGCGGAGACGAAGGGTTTGAGCGCTTTGTGGATACTTATGCGGTGGGAAAAGCGGACGGCGGAATTGAGGATTACATCATGCAGGTCTACACTTTTTCCCAAAGCAATCCATGGCCCGGACAGTGGTTGAAGGAATGCCGGGATGAACTCTTAGGCAGTGATATGGAGCAGCTGATGGAGATGCCATGGATGCAGTTTTTGATGAGCGATGCCATAGCCCAGATACGGGAATTTATGAGCCAGCTTGAAGAAGCCCTGGAAGTTTCCGTGGGAGATGAGATTTTATCTGCCTACGGGCCTATGCTGAAAAATGATGTGGACATGATGAAGCGGCTGGCGGATTCTTCCGACTATGGTCAGCTCAACGAGGCATTAAAAGGCGTGGCGTGGGACCGAATGGCCTCAATCAGAAAAAAGGATGTGGATGGGGAAAAGAAAGAGTTTATCACCTCCACCAGAAACCGGATCAAAAAGGCGGTGACAAAGCTGCGGGATGAGTACTGCTTTGAGACGGTAGAGGATGTGATTGCAGACATACAGGCGGCCGGTGATACGGTGCTGACCCTGTTAAAACTGGCTCAGGACTTTTCAGACCGGTATCAAAAAGAGAAAAAAGAAAAAAATATAGTGGATTTTAATGATCTGGAACATTTTGCCCTGAATATCCTGATTGATGTGCAGGAGGATGGGGAACACCCAACGGCTGTGGCGGACGATCTCAGCAGCCAGTATTACGAGATTTTGGTGGATGAATACCAGGACAGCAACTATGTTCAGGAAGCGTTGATTGGCAGCCTTTCGGGAGAACGGTTCGGACGGCCGAATGTGTTCATGGTAGGGGATGTTAAGCAGAGTATCTACAAATTCCGTCTGGCCCGGCCCGAGCTGTTTATGGAAAAATATGAGACATATACGGTGGAGGACAGCGAGAGGCAGAAGATTGAGCTGCATCAGAATTTCCGGAGCAGGGAATCGGTGCTGACCAGCATCAATGACATTTTTTACAGGATTATGATTAAGGATCTGGGCAACATCCAGTATACAAAAGATACGGCCCTCCATCCGGGAGCTGTGTTTGAGCCGTGTGAGGGCAAGGCGGGGACGCCTACCGAACTTCTGCTTTTAGACAGGAAAGAGGAAACGGGAGAGTATACGGGCCAGGAAGCGGAAGCCCGGATGATTGCCGGAAAGATGAGGCAATTGATGGATCCTGAAAACGGGCTTTACGTGTGGGATAAGAAAAAGAAGGAATACCGGATTGTCCAGTACCGGGATATGGTGATTCTGCTTCGCAGCACCAGCGGCTGGGTGGAGACGTTTTTGGAGGTTTTAACAAATGAGGGGATTCCCGCCTATGCGGAATCCAGAACCGGGTATTTTTCCGCCATTGAGGTGGAAACGGTGTTAAGTCTTCTGGCGGTGATCGACAATCCGATCCAGGACATCCCTCTGGCGGCGGTGCTGAAATCTCCGGTTGTGGGCATGACGGATGAAGATCTGGTTGTGATGATGTACCTCTATAAAAGGAAGATTGAAAAGGGCCAGGACCGGGGAATCTATGGAGCGCTGAGGCATATGCTGGCCGTGGATTCAGCGGGAAATCTGCCGGAAGAGGAGCGGTTTATCGCAGAAAAACTGCGCAGGTTTGAATATCTGAGAAATGATCTGCGGCGAAAGAGCACTTATATGCCGATTCACGAACTACTCTATGATATTTACAGTGTGACCGGCTATTATGATTATATATCGGCCATGCCTGCCGGCGAGGTGAGAAAGGCCAATCTGGATATGCTGGTGGAAAAGGCGGTTTCCTATGAAAAAACCAGCTATAAGGGCCTGTTCCAATTCATCCGGTATATAGAAAAGATCAAACGGTATGACGCCGATTTTGGGGAGGCGTCGGTGATCGGCGAGCATGACGATACGGTGCGGATTATGAGCATCCATAAAAGCAAGGGCCTTGAATTTCCTGTGGTATTTCTGGCAGGTATGGGCAAGAACTTTAATAAGCAGGATGTGAGAGGGAAGATTTTAATCGATCCCAAGCTTGGAATCGGGACGGATTATGTGGATCTGGAAAGACGGGTGAAATCCACTACGCTGAAAAAGAATGTGATGAAGCGGAGAATTGATCTGGAAAATCTGGGAGAAGAGCTGAGAATCCTGTATGTTGCCATGACCCGGGCCAAAGAAAAACTGATTATGACGGCAACCGACCGGAATCTGGAAGGAAAGATGGAGAAATGGCGTCAGGTTCCATTTGTAAACGGGGCCGTTCCCTATACGGTGTTATCCACGGCCGGTTCCTATCTGGACTGGGTTCTGATGAGCATGTCCAGGCCGGTTCCATCCATTGAGGTGGAGACGGTGGAGCTGGAGGATCTGTTGGGAGAGGAAATAAAACGTCAGGTTTCCAAGGAGATTTCCAGAGAGGAACTGATTCATTTTGACGGGGAACGTGTCTATGATGAAGAGTATGCCGGGCGGCTGAAAGAAACCTTGTCCTTTAGATATCCTCATGAACCTGACATCCACCTCCATACCAAGATGTCTGTTTCAGAATTAAAAAAACAGGGTCAGATGGAGGATGAGGAAGAAACGGAACTGCTTCCTGTTATCCCGGCATTTTTAAAGGAGGAAGAGGATGAAAAGACCGGAGGAGCTACCCGGGGTACCGCTTATCACCGGATTCTGGAGCTGCTTGATTTTGCGGTGGTATCGGATAGGAAATCCCTGGAAGAGGCGGTCATCTCCCTGAAGAAATCTAAGAAAATGACGGAAAACAGCATTGCGCTGGTGGATACGGGACGGCTGTGGCGTTTTTTTGAATCCCCTTTAGGCAGGCGGATGAGGGAAGCGGCGGCTGGGGGAAGGCTTCATAAGGAGCAGCAGTTTGTGATAGGAATACCGGCCAGGCAGATGGAAGTCTGCGATTCGGACGAACTGGTGCTGATCCAGGGTATTATAGATGCCTATCTGGAAGAAGAAGACGGCCTTGTTTTAGTGGATTATAAAACGGACCGGGTACAGGCGGGACAGGAACAGGTTCTGGCGGACCGGTACCGGGAACAGCTTGATTACTATCAGAGGGCGTTGGAACAGATGACAGGGAAATGCGTCCGGGAAAAGATCATTTACTCCCTGACACTTCATAAAGAGATCAACTTGAAACATTGGACGGCTATAGAAGGCGGCGGAAAGGAAGAAAAGACGTATGAGAACAATTAAAACGGCAGCATTAATCGGACTTGGGGCGATTGGAAGCTATATCGCAGGAAACTTATCGAAGGTGATGGGGGACGATCTGAGGATTATCGCGGGAGGAAGCAGGAAAGAGCGGATTGAACGGGACGGAGTTGTAATCAATGGAGAACCTTACCGTTTCCATGTGGTTTCTCCTGACGAGGAGACGGGATATGCGGATCTGGCAATTATCATAACCAAATTTACAGGTATCGGGGAAGCACTGAAAGACATTAAAAACCAGATTGGCCCGGATACGGTGATCATGGCTCCGCTCAATGGAGTGGAGAGCGAAGAGGCGGTTGCAGAGGAATACGGATGGGAACGCGTGATCTATTCCCTGGCAAGAGTCAGCGTTGTGATGAAGGGAAATCAGGTGAGCTATAATCCCAAGGTCGCCCATATGGAATTTGGGGAAAAGACCAACCATGCCATTTCTGAGAGAATCCAGGCGGTGAAGGATTTATTTGAGAGCGCCGGCATCGAATCCTGGATTCCGGAAGATATGGAACGGGCCATCTGGATGAAATACATGTGCAATGTGAGTGAAAACCAGACGGCGGCAGTGCTCGGCATTCCATTCGGAGCATGGAGCGGCGTCAGCGAGCATGCGACAGCGGTCCGGGAGATGGTGATGCGGGAAGTTGTGGCTGTTGCACAGAAAAAGGGCATCGATTTGTCGGAAGAGGATGTTCAGAAACAGAAAGAAGTGCTGAAGAAAATGCCGTATCAGAACAAACCATCCACTCTCCAGGACATTGAATCGGGCCGGAAAACCGAGGTGGATATGTTTGCGGGAACCATGGTCCGGCTTGGAAAAGAGTTGGGAGTGCCCACGCCGCTGAATGCATTTTTATATCATGCGATTCATGTTTTGGAAGAAAAAAATGATGGAATTATATAAATGTAACCGTTCAGACGCCGGGAAAATTGGTTAAAAAGATTAGCCATCGGAACGGTTATGTATAAAATATACTAAAAAAAATTCATCTTGACATCGGCCTTGTAACATGTTACCATGAAAATGTACAAAAATTTTTAGCATAGCTAAAAAATATTTGTGAAAACTTTTACAGAGTTCTTATAACTGTATTTTATGTGGAGGAATCGCAAAATGAAGCTAAACTGCTATGTTCGGGGGCGAAAACGGCGACAATTTCATAAATATTATTTTTTGAGAGCAGTCCATTCGGGCTGCTCTCTTTTTAACTTTGTATAATTTTTCACAAATAAAAAATTATAAGGAGGTAATGGTATGAATGAAGAGACGAAAACTGTGTGCTGCTGTGGATGTGACAACAGCCAGGAAGGGCTGTTAAAGCTGATTGGTGAGCGGGCCGCCGAGTATCGGGGTAAAGAAGGCAGTCTGATCCAGGTGCTTCATATGGCACAGGGGATTTACGGATATCTGCCCTTAGAGGTGCAGCAGGTTGTGGCGGAGGCGCTGGATGTGCCGCTGTCGGAGGTTTCAGGAGTAGTTACCTTTTATTCTTTCTTTTCCACCCAGCCGAGAGGGGAGCACACCATACGGGTATGCCTTGGCACCGCCTGCTATGTCAGAGGCGGAAAAAAGATTGTGGAGCGTTTGAAGAAACTGCTGGATGTGGAGATCGGGGATACGACGAAGGACAGGAAATTCACATTTGAAGTGGCGCGCTGTATCGGCGCCTGCGGCCTGGCACCGGCCATGTCCATTGACGACCAGGTGTTTAAACAGGTAAATCCTGATAAGCTGGAGCAGATTTTAGCAAGATATTATGACGGGGAGGAATAAAACATGGATTTGTTAAGGGTCAAAGAGGAATACATAGAAAGACAAAAACAGTATCAATATCAGGTTTTAGTATGCGGCGGAGCCGGATGCATCTCGTCACACTGCAAAGAAGTTCAGGATGCATTAAAAGAAGCGTTAAAGGAACATGATCTTGAAAGCAGAGTTCAGGTGCTGGTTACAGGATGTATGGGAACCTGTGCGGCAGGACCTGTGCTTTTGGTGGAACCGGACGGGATCTTCTATACGGCGATGAATCCGGATAAGGTGGCAGATATGGTGGAGCGCCATCTGGTAAAACGGGAGATTTGTGAAGAATATACATTTTACGATAATGAATTAAAGAAATATATTCCTAAGCTGGATGATATCAGCTTCTTTAAAGAACAGGTGAGAATTGCACTGAGAAACTGCGGCCGGATGGAATATGCATCCATGGAAGCCTATATTGCCAGAGACGGCTATGGGGCTGCGGCCAAGGCGCTTCAGTCCATGAGCCAGGCCGATGTGGTGGAAACCATTAAGGCATCCGGACTAAGAGGGCGCGGAGGAGCCGGATTCCCCACCGGAGTGAAATGGGAAGCAGGTATGAAGGCGGTTTCGGAAGACGGAAGAAAGTACATTGTCTGTAATGCGGATGAAGGCGATCCTGGCGCATTTATGGACAGAAGCATTCTGGAAGGCGACCCGCACAGTATCATCGAAGGAATGATGATAGGCGGGTATGCGATCGGAGCGGATAGGGGTTATGTCTATGTGCGTGCGGAATATCCCCTGGCCGTGGAACGGCTGTCCAATGCCATCGACCAGGCCAGAAAGGCAGGAATCCTGGGCACCCATATCTTCGGCAGCAGTGTGGATTTCGATCTGGAAATCAGAATCGGTGCGGGCGCATTCGTCTGCGGAGAAGAGACTTCCCTGCTGGCGTCCATAGAAGGAAAGAGGGGAGAGCCGAGACAGAAGCCGCCATTCCCGTTTGAAAAAGGTTTGTTTGAATCACCGACGATTATCAATAACGTGGAGACGCTGGCGAATATCGCCCCGATCGTGCTGAACGGAGCAGGCTGGTACCGACAGTTTGGAACGGAAAAAAGCGCAGGAACCAAGGTATTTGCACTGGCCGGAGACATTGCCAATGCGGGAATCATCGAAGTGCCTATGGGAATTCTGCTTGGAGATATTATATATAAAATCGGGGGAGGAATCTCAGGTGGAAAACGCTTTAAGGCCATTCAGTCGGGCGGGCCGTCAGGCGGCTGTCTGACAAAAGCCCATTTAAATACTCCTGTAGATTATGAGTCCTTATCAAAGCTAGGCGCGATCATGGGATCCGGCGGTCTGGTAGTTATGAATGAGGATACTTGTATGGTGGATACGGCCCGCTATTTCATGGACTTCATCCGGGATGAATCCTGCGGAAAATGTCTTCCATGCCGCAACGGCACAAAACGGATGCTGGAAATCCTGGAACGGATTACGGAAGGCAAGGGAAAAGAAGGGGATTTGGAACTTTTAGAAGAGCTGGCGGAAACCATCAAACAGACAGCCATGTGCGGCCTGGGCCAGACGGCGCCGAATCCGGTATTATCCACACTGAAATATTTCAGGAATGAGTATGAATCCCACATTTATGCCAAACACTGTGACGCAGGCGTCTGCGCCGAACTGCAGACCGCCCCATGCCGCAACGCATGTCCGGCCAATGTCCATGTACCCGGATATCTGACCCTGTTATCTCTGGGAAGAATCGAAGACGCATACCAGTTAATCCGTCAGGAAAACCCATTCCCATCGGTCTGCGGCCGCGTCTGTACCCATCCCTGTGAGAACCATTGCCGCCGCAGCCAGGTGGATGAGGCTGTTTCTATCTGTTCTCTCAAACGGTTTATCGGGGATTATGCGCTGCGGGACGATTATAATGTGCCGATGGTGGAGCCTCAGCCGTCTACCGGAAAACGGGTATCCATCATAGGGGCCGGGCCGTCTGGTCTTTCCTGTGCGTATTATCTGGCAAACCTGGGCCATGAAGTACATGTATACGAAGCCGAATCCGTGGCAGGCGGAGTTCTCTACTGGGGAATCCCGGAATACCGGCTTCCTAAAGAAGTTCTGGCAAAAGAAGTCCACGCCATTGAAAAGAGCGGCGTGAAGCTTCATTTGAATACAAAGATCGGGGAAGACATCACGTTTGACCAGATGAAAGCCCAGTCCGACGCCGTGTATATCGCCATCGGAACGCAGGTATCCCGGTTACTGGATATTCCAGGAGAGGATTTAGAAGGCGTGGAGAGCGGACTTCAGTTCTTAAAGAGGGTAGGGCTTAATTATGACAGAACCGTGGCAAAACGGATTGTAGTTGTCGGCGGCGGCAGCACAGCCATGGACGTGGCGCGTACAGCGGTCCGTTTAGGAGCTGAAGAAGTGACGGTAGTTTACCGCCGTACAGAGAATGAGATGCCGGCCGGCGAAGAAGAGGTTGTGGAAGCGAGAGAAGAGGGCGTTAAGATCATCACCCTGGCTTCCCCAAGAGAGTTTCTTGGAAAAGACGGCCATGTAACCGGCATCCATATGGTGCGCAGAGAGCTGGCCGACTATGGAAATGACGGGCGCAGAAGAAGCGTACATATTGAAGGCTCTGATTTTACCATTGAATGCGACTGCATCATCAAAGCCATTAACCAGGATGTGGACCATCAGTTCTACAATACAACCCAGGTGGGAATGGATCAGAAAGGCAACCTGGAGATCAATAAATTCACCGGACAGACATCCCAGGAAGGCATATTTGCAGGCGGAGACACCAGCCCATGGGGAGCGAATGTGGTGATCCAGGCCATTGCAGACGGAAAACTTGCGGCAGTCAATATTGATAAATATCTGGGCGGCAGCGGTGAACTGAACAAGGGACAGATGTTTGAGATTCCTGATGCACCGGATGCGGAAGTGACAGAACCCCATAAACGTTTCCCGGTTAGAACACTTGCCCCGGAAGACAGGATCGATAACTTCAAGGAAGTCGCCTGCGGTTTCCATAAATTAGACGCCATGGCGGAATCATTAAGATGTCTGCACTGTGATAGAAGATAGGAAGGAGAGATAGCGTGATGAATATAACGATCAATGGAAAGATGATGGAAGTCCAGGACGGCCTGACCATCATGGAGGCAGCGAAAGAAGCCGGAATAAAAATACCGAGCCTCTGCCAGTATAAAGATATCCATAAATATGGTTCCTGCCGTATCTGTGTAGTGGAAGTGGAAGGGATGAAGAATCTCCAGGCGTCCTGTATGGCCAAAGTCCGGGACGGAATGGTGATTAAAACCAATTCTCCGAAAGTGAGGGCTGCCCGCAAAGTGCTTTATGAACTGCTGCTGTCCAACCATCCTAAAGACTGCCTTAACTGCCAGAGAAACCAGAATTGTGAGCTTCAGCAGCTGGGATATGAACTGGGGGTTACGGAAAGCCGGCTGGAAGGAGAGATGGCAAAGGCCAGCATCGATATTTCACCTTCTATCACCAGAGATACCAGCAAATGCATCCTCTGCCGCCGCTGCGTTACGGTCTGCAACCAGGTTCAGCATGTGGGCGCAATTCAGGCACAGAACAGAGGGTTTGAAACCGTAATAAGCCCTGCCATGGGGCTGCCGCTCAATTCCACAGCCTGCGCCATGTGCGGCCAGTGTACCGTAGTCTGCCCAACCGGAGCCCTTCAGGAAACCGACGGCCTGACACCGGTATGGAGAGCCATTGCAGATCCAAAAAAACGGGTTGTTGTTCAGGTTGCGCCGGCAGTCCGGGCAGCTTTGGGAGAAGAATTCGGCATGGAATGCGGCACGCCGGTCACCGGTAAAATGGCATCGGCCCTTCATGAACTGGGCTTTGACGATGTATTCGATACCCTGTTTTCCGCCGATCTGACTATCATTGAGGAGGGGACGGAGCTTTTGGGACGTTTAAATGATGTGCTGAAAGAGGGCAAGGAAGCCGCCCTTCCTATGATCACAAGCTGTTCGCCGGGCTGGATTAAACATATTGAACACCGGTTCCCCGATGAACTGGATCACCTTTCCAGCTGCAAGAGCCCTCATACCATGATGGGCGCGGTGGTGAAATCCTTCTATGCTGAAAAGATCGGAAAAGATCCGAAAGATATGTTCGTGGTTTCCGTCATGCCGTGTACGGCCAAAAAGTATGAGATTCAAAGGCCGGAGATGCAGGTGGACGGACATCCAGACGTGGACGCAGTTCTCACCACCAGAGAGCTGGCCAGAATGATTAAATCCGCAGGAATCGATTTTGTAAACCTTCCTGAAGGAGAGTTTGACGCCCCTCTGGGATTGTCCACAGGCGCTGCAGATATCTTCGGCGTGACCGGAGGCGTTATGGAAGCCGCTTTAAGAACCGTTTATGAATTGGTAACCGGCCGGGAACTTCCGTTTGAGGGACTTCATGTGACGCCGATCGTGGGCATGGAACAGATTAAAACCGCATCTCTGCTCATTGAGGATGTGCTTCCCGCATTTTCCCATTTAGAAGGGGTGACGGTGAATATCGCAGTTACCAGCGGCCTGGAAGGCGCGTCGATCCTGATGAAGGAAGTGGCAGCAGGAACATCGCCTTATCATTTTATCGAAGTGATGGGATGTCCCGGCGGATGTGTCAATGGCGGCGGACAGCCGAGAACCTATGTGGAAGGATATCGTGAGAAGAGGGCAAAGGCGCTCTACAGTGAAGATGAGAGGAAGACTTACCGCAAGTCTCACGAAAATCCCGATCTCCAGAAACTCTATGATGAGTTCCTGGGAGAAGCCAACGGACATTTGGCTCATAAACTTCTCCATACCCATTATACGAAACGAGGAGTTTATAATGAGCTGATGGAATAGTTTTTTATATTTATAGCAGTCAGCTATTGTTGTGCCGGTTTTCCGAGTTTTTTGTGGAGAAACCGGCACAGTTTTGATGTCAGGGGAATTTTATGTTTTTTGCTATGCAGGCATTTTGTTTGATATTTTTCCGCCCTTCCCCACCGCCTGAACTGTTGCCAGAAAATTATAAGCACCGATAGTTTAAGCACAGTAATGATTGACAGCATGACTCTTTATGATACAATATCATATATAGAAAATATCTATAAATGGGGAAAAGAGGGTTTATTATGATACCAGATAATGATGTAAAATTAACAAGGATGTCGCATACAGCAGGCTGTGCGGCCAAGATCGGACCGGGAACTCTTGCAGGAATCCTGGAAAGTCTTCCAAAATTCCAGGATCCCAATCTGCTGGTGGGGATTGAGACTTCCGATGACGGAGCCGTATATAAGGTTTCCGATGATTTGGCTCTGATACAGACGCTGGATTTCTTTACACCGGTGGTCGATGATCCGTATATTTTCGGACAGGTGGCGGCAGCCAATGCGCTGAGCGATATCTATGCCATGGGCGGTGAGCCTAAAATCGCTCTCAATATAGTGGCCTGGCCTAATTGCGTCAATCCTAAATTCCTTGGAGAGATTTTAAGAGGAGGGGCGGATAAGGTGCTGGAGGCAGGGGCGGTTCTGGCCGGAGGCCACTCCATTCAGGATGACGAACCAAAGTACGGTCTCAGTGTGACAGGATTTGTACATCCGGATAAGATGTTTAAAAACTGCGGAGCAGTTCCGGGAGACGTGCTGATTCTGACGAAACCTCTGGGAACAGGCATCGTCAATACTGCGGTAAAAGCGGAGATGGCATCAGAAAAAGCGAAAGAAGAAGTGATTCGGACCATGACGTCTCTGAATAAAAAGGCGAAACAGGTGATCGAGGGCTATGAGATTCACAGCTGCACCGATATCACCGGTTTCGGACTGGCGGGGCACAGTGTGGAGATGGCGGAAGGCAGCGGCGTCACCATAGAGATTGATTTGGACAGGCTTCCGGTTCAGTCGGAGGCTGCCGAATACGCGAAGATGGGGCTGATTCCGGCCGGAGCTTACAGAAACCGGTCATTTACGGAAGAAAAGATCGATATAGGCGCCGCCAGAGAGCATATGCTGGATTTATTCTTTGATCCCCAGACCTCCGGCGGCCTGCTCATCAGCGTAACCCCTGAAACAGCCGGGTTGATTATAAAAGACCTGGAATGCGCCGGAATGGAAACTCCATTTGCAGTGATTGGCCGTGTGGTGCCTGAAGCAGAAAAAAGAATACGGTTAGTACAGGGGATGGGACTATGATCTATCTGGATAATGCGGCCACCTCATTTCATAAGCCGGAATGCGTGATAAATGCAGTGGTTCAAGCCATGAACCATATGGGAAATGCAGGGCGCGGAGCTCACAATGAAGCGCTGGAGGCCTCCCGGCTGATTTTTGATGCAAGGCAGAAAGCGGCGTCCTTTTTTGACGCAGGCGATCCTTCACGGGTGGCATTTACAATGAATTCAACGGAAAGTTTAAATATAGCCATACAAGGCTTATTCTGTCCGGGAGACCATGTGATCACTACCCAGATGGAACACAATTCCGTCCTGAGGCCTTTGTATTTAATGGAAGAAAAGGGGATTCACCTCAGTATTTTACCGGCGGACAGTATGGGAAATGTTGATCTCGCGGAGTTTAAAAACCAGATCCGTCCTGAGACAAAAGCCATTGTCTGTACTCACGCCTCCAACCTGACCGGCAATATGTTGGATTTGAAAAAGATCGGTGAGATCTGTGCAGAATGCGGTATATTACTGGTAGTGGATGCTTCACAGAGCGCAGGAGTTTACCCCGTCAGAATGAAGGAAATGGGAATTGATGTGCTGTGTTTTACCGGCCACAAAAGCCTGATGGGCCCTCAGGGAACAGGCGGAATCTGTGTCCGGGAGGGCGTTGAGGTCAGGCCGCTGCTTGCTGGAGGAAGCGGGGTTCACAGCTATTCAAAAAAACATCCGGCCGGTATGCCGGCCGCTTTAGAGGCCGGTACGCTGAACGGACATGGAATCGCCGGTCTGTCCGCAGCATTTGATTATATAGATGATATGGGAATGGAGGAGCTCAGGGAACGGGAACTGGGGCTTATGTGGAGATTTTATCATGGTGTACGGGACATTCCCAATGTGAAAATCTATGGAGATTTTGAGCGCGCTGAGCGGTGTCCCATAGTCGCTTTGAATATCGGGGATTATGATTCCGGGCAGGTGGCGGATGAACTGTATACAGAATATGGTATCTGCACCAGGGCGGGAGCTCATTGTGCTCCTCTGATGCATCAGGCTTTGGGTACGGTTGGACAAGGGGCCGTCAGGTTCAGCTTTTCCCACCAGAACTCGGCAGAGGAAGTGGACGCGGCCATACAGGCAGTAAAAGAACTGGCAGAAGAATGAGGGGGCTGAGGCATGAATCTGAAACAATTAGAGGCCTTTGTGTGTGTCACAGAGGTGAAGAGTTTTTCAAAAGCGGCAAAAAAGCTTTATCTCACCCAACCTACAATCAGCGCCCATATCAATTCTCTGGAAAAAGAGCTGGGAAGAAAGCTTTTTATCCGCACCACAAAAGATGTATTTCTGTCTGCGGACGGGCAGCGTTTATATGAAAAGGCCCGCCAGATGCTCCAGTTGGAAAAAAGTATATGGAGAGATTTTGAAGAAAAAGAAAACCCGGAAAAACGAAAAATGATAGTGGGCGCCTCCACTGTGCCCGGCCAGTATATCCTGCCTCAGGCCCTGTCCCTGTTCTGCCAGAATTATCCGGAAAATGAGCTGCAGCTTTTGGAAGCGGACAGTGAAGCGGTGATAGGAATGATCCTGGACGGTGAAATTGAAGTCGGATTTACAGGAACCAGGATCGAAAATTCTTCCTGTGTGTATGAGCCTTTTTATTCCGACCGCTTGGTCCTGATTACGCCGAATCAGGAGGAGTACAGGCAGTTTAAAAGAGACGGCTATCCATTAGAACAGCTTTACCGGGAAAAGATGATCGTCCGCGAAGAAGGTTCCGGCACCAGAAAGGAAACGGAGCATTTTTTAAAAGAAGAGGGAATCGATACAAAAAAGCTTCATGTGGTAGCCACTATCAGCAATCAGGAGACGATTAAAAAGTCTGTGGGCAGCGGTATGGGAGTGTCAATTATCTCCAGCGCAGCGGTAGAGGATTACGTGCAGCAGGGGCTCGTGCTGAAATTCCATTTAGGCGGAAAAGATGTGTGCAGGAAGCTTTATATGGTTTGGAACCGCAATCGTAAGCCGGGGATGGGGGCGAGGACGTTTTTGCAGTTTGTACGCGATTTATATGAATATATATAGGTTAATCTTTATGAGGCACCGATGGCTGGGAAGGACAGGGCCGGAGAAGCGGAGGGCATCAAACCAAGGGTTCCGGCTGCGGGATTCGGAGTTAAGATTTTCTAAGGCCCTGGAATTTTGCTAAAAACGCAGGTCAAAATAAAACAACTCGCGATAAAGCCGCTCAAACAATTTTATTTTGACCTGCAACGCAAAATCCCAGAACCTAAGAAAAACTAGAACTCCTGCAAACGCAGCCGGAACCCTTGGTTTGATGCCCTCCGCCTCTCCGGCCCTGTCCTTCCCAGCCATCGGTGCCTCCCCGGCTCACATCCCCTTTCCTGCGTAACGTTCACGGATAAAATAAATTCTCTCTTTCCCCTCAAAGTTCCTATTGCAGAAGGCATTTATAGATTTTATCTATAAGCTATTTAATTCTATCCGAATTATCAATTAGACCTAATAATTAATTAGTGATAAGATCAAAACATACAAAAAAATTAGGGACAATAAAGGACGGAGGGAATAAGAATGGGGTTTACAAACACGAAAAAAGGACTTGCTTTGTCAGGGGCGCTGATGGGGTTGGCAGCGGTGGTCTTGGCGGCGGCGGGTAATCCTGGAAACATGGCTATATGTATCGCCTGTTTTATCAGGGATACAGCGGGGGCCATGAAGTTTCACCAGGCGGCGGTTGTACAGTATGCCAGGCCGGAGATTACGGGGATCATACTGGGGGCGTTTCTCATCTCTTTGATGACGAAAGAGTACAGATCTACGGCGGGTTCAGCGCCGATGATCAGGTTTGTGCTGGGAATGGTGATGATGATCGGGGCGCTGGCATTTTTGGGATGTCCGCTGCGCATGCTGATCCGCATGTCGGCCGGGGACTTGAACGCCTATGTGGCTTTGGCAGGTTTTATAGCGGGAATATTTACGGGAACTGTAGCATTGAAAAATGGATTCAGCCTGGGGAGATCTTATGATACCAGAACGTCAAACGGCTATATACTGCCTGCGGTGGTTACGGCGATTTTTATTTTGAGTGTGGCTACAAAACTGCTGGCATTTAGTGAAAAGGGGCCTGGAAGCATGCACGCTCCGGTTATTATTTCCTTAGCAGCCGGGCTGGTCTTCGGGGCGGTTTCACAAAAATGCAGAACCTGTTTTGCAGGCAGTGTCAGAGACGTGATCTTAATGAAAAATTTTGATCTGCTCACCATCATAGGAGGATTTTTTGTTGTAATGACTTGCTATAATCTGGTTACAGGAGGATTTCACCTGTCCTTTACCGGACAGCCTGTGGCACATTCCCAGCATCTCTGGAATTTCCTGGGGCTGTATGTGGTTGGGTTTGCAGCGGTTTTAGCTGGCGGATGTCCCCTGCGGCAGCTGGTTTTAGCAGGACAGGGTTCAGGCGATGCGGCGGTTACATTTCTTGGACTTTTCACAGGGGCGGCTGTGTGCCATAATTTCGGTTTGGCAGGAGCGGCGGCATCAGCGGATCCGGTATCGGCAGGAGGCCTTGGGGCGGCCGGTAAGGCAGCTGTTATGTTATGTATTGCAGGACTGTTTGTGATTGGCTTTTTTGTAAAAAAAGAAAAATAATCAGAGAAAATAATCAGCAGGAGGATATGGGGATGTTTGAAGTGGATGCTAGAGGGCTGTCCTGCCCGGAGCCCTTAATGCTTACGGATCAGGCGATGAAAATCCATCCGGGAGAGAGCATAAAAGTGATGGTGACGGAAGCCTATTCTAAGACGAATGTGGAGAAGTTTGCAAAAAATAAAGGCAGAAAAGTAACCGTAAAAGAGGTTGGACATGAGTTTGAATTGGTGATAGAATAAAAACCATGAGAGCAAAAGAATTGAGATTAGTGATAACATTCCATACGACGGCAGAATCCATCTCCATGGAAAAAAACTGTAAGGCGGAGGGCATCCCGGGGCGGCTGATCCCGGTTCCAAGACAGATCAGCGCCGGATGCGGGCTGGCCTGGTCGGTACCGGCAGAGGAAGGGGAAGTGGTGAAGTCATTTATGACCGGAAAAAATCTGCAGTTTGAAGATATGGGGGAATATTGGATTTAAGGAAATGCTGTTAAAACAGATAAAGAGAGCCAGCTTTAGATTCCTAAGGAAGAATGAACGCAGGCGCCATTGGCGCTGCGGAATTTGATCCGGGTCAGGTAACGGAGGCAGGCTCTCTTTTTTATCCATGAATATAGCTTAAAGACATAATTTCTATGCAAAACACTGTCTTGAAAGCATAAAATACAGGAACTATAATAAAGGAAGAATCAAGATACGGTTTAAATTAATCTGAATGCTCCAGCTGCGAAGCAGCGGTTTTTTTCAGAATCTGAATATATTTTTGTATGTATTTTGGACGGTAAAAATTTTTATTGCATACAGCCATAAGCTCCAAATGGGAGTTGGGACCGCCCAGAGAAAAACAGGCTGGAAAGGGGTTAAGGACTGTGGATTTCAAAAAGAGTTCGGGAATAAATGCACAGCAGTACCCTTTGCTGACCGCTTCCAAAGTGCCGTGAAGGCTTCCTGTACGAAGCGCTGTTTTGGGTGAAATCTGCGCCTCTTCAAACACGGCGGCAGCCAGTTTGCCTGAGATGGACGTCGGAGGCTGCAGGATAAAGGAATCGTTTTTAAAACGCCGGATATCGATCCATGGATATTTGCAGTTGGGTTTCGCTATACCGGAACCGGCTAAGGGATGTCCGGGAGGAATGCAGAAAACCAGCTCTTCCTGGATGATAGGATCGTATAACAGTTCCGGATTGTAATCCAGCGGGTAAACGATGGCCATATCAGCGGTTCCGGCCATTAAAAGTTTAATTCTTCCGGTGGTATCGGATTCCATAACATTGAGGTCAATCTCCGGGTATTGTTTTTTGAATTCCAGGATCGAAAGCGGGATGAGACCGTCCCGCCGGTTTCTGGGGCAGGCCAGGTTTAAACGCCCTTTTTTCTGGTGGGCGATATCATTCAGCTCAGAATCCATCTGGTTTTTTAGGTGCATGATCTGGCGCGCATAATCCAGATAGCGTTCACCGAAATAGGTGGGCTTCAGTTTTCCGTTGACGCGTTGGAATATCTTTGCCCCTGCCATTTTTTCATGGGTCTGGAGAAAGCGTGACAAGGTTGGCTGGGCTATATATAACTGGTCTGCGGCTTTTGATATATTTTCCTGTTCGGCTATTGCGATGATATACTGCAGTTCGCGGAAATCCATAATGACTCCTTTCTTACCTGATGTATAGCATTGTGCTATATTTTATTATAGAAGATATTCATTTGATGTGTCAATCCGGTTTTGGGATTGACTTCGGGTATAACGAATTAATTGTCTGCCGGCGGACATTTAAAAATAATAGGAGGAATTTAACATGACACCAAGAATCGAAAACCTGTATCACTATATCCGGGATACGCGGATGACCATTTGTACGGAAAAGGCAAGGTTATTTACGGAAGCTTATAAAAAATATGATGGAGATCCCGATGTGGTGCGCACAGCGAAGGCCCAGGCTTATATGTTGGATCATATCCATATTTTCATACTGGATGGGGATTTGATTGCCGGAGCGCCTGCCTCCCAGCCGCTGGGCCTGGAAGCCGATTTCTGGACGAGGGGATGCTGGAGAAAAGAGGGGGTTGAATCCCTGAGAGAAGAGGGAACCCATTTTATCAGCGAAGAAAGCGTAAAGGATATGGAGGAACTGGCCGATTACTGGCAGCATTTTACTGCAGAGTATAAGATGCTGGATCTGTTTGATGAGAAGATGTGGGCATGGAAAAAGAGCGGCTACCATCTTCCGAGGAATAAAACCATAGAAGAAGCCGCCGGATCCGGCCTTGCTCTGAGCAGCCTGTCCATCTTCCCGGAACAGGAATTTGCCAGCATAAACTATGAGTTTGCGCTGAAGACCGGTTTGAGGGCCAATATCGAAAAAGCAAAGCAGAAATTGGCAGAAATTGATTGTTTTGAATTGAAAACGGACTACGATGTGGACCGGGTTTATGCCCTTCGGGCCATGGTGATCATCAATGAAGCGGTGATCCGCTGGGCACACCGCTATGCCGATTTGGCAGAGGAACAGGCAAAAACATGCCAGGATGAAACCCGCAGGAAGGAGCTTTTAAAGATGGCGGAAAGCTGCCGCCGGGTTCCTGAATTCCCGGCAGAGACCTTCATAGACGCCCTTCATTTCCAATGGTTTATTTATATTCTGACCCATTACATGAACGTGATGCCATTAGGCAGGGCGGATCAGTATATGTATCCGTACTTCAAACACGATATGGAAGAGGGGACTATGGATGAGGAAACAGCTTTGGAATACCTTCAGTGTCTCAGGCTGAAATATCTGCAGATCCGTTCCACATCCGGAGGCCAGCACCGTAAAAAATGGTCCGGCCAGGCAGCATGGCGGTCTGTTACCATCGGCGGTGTAAAACCGGACGGAACCGACGCGACCAATGAGCTGACCTATCTTTTCCTGGAAGCTGCTATGCGGTGCCGCACGCCCCATCATACCATTACCCTCCGGGTGCATGAAGGGACACCGGCAAAACTGATGCAGAAAGCCATTGAGCTGGTGAAGACCGGTATCGGAATGCCCTCATTTGTCAGCGACGCTTCTTACATAAAAACACTGGTGGATAAAGGAATGCCTTTGGAGGCTGCCAGGGATTATTATATTGTGGGCTGTCTGGATGTGACGGTGCCGGAAGGATGGGGACAGTTGTTCTCCATGTGCTGCAATGCCCTGCCGTTTGATACATTTCTGCATAATGGCTACAGCCCCATTGAGGAACATGCGGTTGGCCCTAAGACAGGTGATCCGCGTGAGATGAAGAGTTTTGAGGAATTCATGGACCGGCTGGTGGATCATTACGAGTGGTATTTTAAATGCTACGCGGCAGACCGGCAGATCCGTTTTAATATAAGACGTTCTCAGAGGTTTTTGCAGGATGCTCTGGCTATTTCCCTATATCACGACGGTGTAGATGTGGGATGCAGCCCATTTTTCAGGAAACTTCCTTATCCCGGATTAGGGCCTGCAATCGGTATTGGCGTGGGAATCATCAATGTGGGCGATTCGCTGGCGGCGATTAAGAAGCTGGTGTTTGAAGAAAAGAAGGTCACCATGGATGAGCTGTTAAATGCATTGGATTCCAACTGGGAAGGCGAACGGAACCAGGAGATCAGGCGCATGTGCCTCGCCATCCCCAAATATGGAAATGATGATGATGAAACGGATGCAGTGGTATCAGACCTGTATAACCGTTTGTCGGATGTCATTCTCAATATGGACAGCTACAGGGGAACAAAATACTGCGTAGCCGCCATTTCCATCACCTCCCATGAACCGGGCGGAAAGCTGGTGGGGGCTACGCCGGACGGAAGATATGCCGGATCTATACTAGCCGACGGAGGAGGATCGCCGATTCAGGGTATGGACAGAAACGGTCCGACAGCCATGTTAAACAGCGCGCTGAAAATCCCCCAGGAAAAATTAAATTCCCTGCTTCTCAACATGAAACTCCATCCCAATTCATTAAAAAAGGAAGAGGATGTGATGAAACTGAGCGCCCTCATCCACGCATATCTGGACAATGGCGGAAAACAGATCCAGTTTAACGTGGTAAACCCGGAAACTTTGAAAAAAGCCCAGGAAGATCCGGATCAGTACCGGGATTTAGTTGTCAGGGTAGCCGGATACAGCACCTATTTTACGCTTCTGTCGGATGGGGTACAGGATGAGATCATTAGAAGAACCACACATGAAGCTTTGTAGAACATAACGTTTGGAGGTCTGTGCCGCCCCGGGCGGCGGAATTGGGGGATAACATGTCTATTGGTACAATTTTAATTCTAACAATAGCTGCAATCGTCATTTGTATTGCATTGAACTACAAATTAAATATTAACTTAGGTATTCCGGCAATTATTTTTGCATGGCTGATCGGCTGCTTCTGCCTCAATATGAAAGTAAAAGCAGTGGTGAACCAGTGGCCGACCAACATTGTATTCCAACTGATGTGCATTACAATGTTCTTTGCATTCGCTT
Source organism: Clostridiaceae bacterium (assembly GCA_018378255.1). Taxonomy (GTDB): domain Bacteria; phylum Bacillota; class Clostridia; order Lachnospirales; family Lachnospiraceae; genus CHH4-2. The sequence continues at coordinate 21,158 of JAGZXV010000086.1, forward strand.
CGCAGAACGGAACCATGAAAAAGGTGGCGGACGGTTTCATTTACCGTTTCAGAAAACAGACCTGGATGATACCGCTGGTAATCTATTTCGCCGGTTTCGCGATCGGAGGCATGGGCGCCCCGGGCGCCACCGCCAACATCATTATGAGCGTGATTGGTTTTAACATCGCAGCCGAGGTAGGGCTTCATCCGCTGATTATAGCGGTTGTGGCCTGCCATGGAGGAGCAGCGGGCAGCGAACTGCC
>JAGZXV010000087.1 GCA_018378255.1 Clostridiaceae bacterium
CCAGGCAGCCGGGAGCTCGGTTCGCGGTTCCAGCGATTTGTTCTGGCCGTCGGCAGCTCTTGGGCTGAAAGGAAGGGAAATGGAGGGGAAATCGCTGACCTCAAAGTCAGCGATTTAGAGGGCCTGAATTGAGAATTTCTTCAGAAATTCTCAATGAATGCTCTCGGTACCCTTCATTTCCCTTCCTTTCAGTCCTAGAGCTGCCCCGGCCGGAACCATGAGCTGGAACCGCGAACCGAGCTCCCGGCTGCCTGGGTCCCCGGATTCGTCCACCGGCTCCCGCCCAGTCTCTGGCTGGCCCTGCGAACCGGGAAGCGCCTGCTGTTGAAACACCTGGCCCCCGCCTGCGTATCTGCTGTCCCGACGCACGTTCCGATGATTCACGGCGTTACTCCCGCCAATTACTAAAAACCTACAAATCAAACAAACTCAGCTGGGAAATCTCATATTTCCGGCGGTATGCGCTGATAATATCTTTCATATTGTACAAAATACCATACTTTTCACATTCAGCAGCATATACTTTCCAGAGTGCCGCCGCCTTCCTGCTGCGGCACTCGTATTGGTTTCCATAGGTTTTAAGATACAGCTTTGCCAGCCCCTGCCCCGGAAAAATCCGTTCCAGTTGGTCTAAATACCACTCCCTCTGATTATTCCTGAGGGTCATTCCAAAGGCCGCATAGATGAACTTTGCCCCCGCTTCATGGGCTTTTCTCACAATAGCCAGCACATTTTCCTGTGAATCCTCCAAAAACGGCAGAACCGGCATCAGCAAAATCCCGCAGAACAATCCCTGGCTGCTAAGCTGCTGCAGCATATCAAAACGTTCAGAGGAAACCGGGGCACCGGGCTCCACTTTCTTTGAAAGCTCATCATCTGCGGTTGTGATAGTAACCTTTAAAAGCACAGGAGAATGTTCTTTTATGGAAGAGAGAATGTCCATATCACGCAGCATAAGAGTACTTTTTGTGGCAATGGCTATGCCGAAACCGAAGGCATCCACCAGTTCCAGCCCATGACGAGTCAATTGAAGCTCCTTTTCAAAAGGATTATAGGGATCACTCATGGCCCCTGTTCCCACCACTCCTGTTTTAACCTTTCTGCGCAGGTCATCCCTGATGATCTGCAGGGCATTCTCTTTGGCCTTTACCGTATCAAAATCCTTGATCTGGTAACAATCAGACCGGCTGTCACAGTAAATGCAGCCATGGCAGCAACCCCGGTAGATGTTCATGTTGTAGTCAATTCCAAACCAGCCGGAACTTTTTGTTTTGGTGACAATGGTCTTTGCCGGTACGTATTCCATAATCTTCCTCATTTCTCCTGTCAATATTTTTACATCTCCACCGTCTTTGTGGCAATCTTTTGGGCAAATGATGCGTCATGCTCCACAAACAGCAGCGTCGGCTTCCAATAGAGCAGCAGCTCCTCAATCTGCATCCTGGAATAGATGTCGATAAAATTAAGCGGTTCATCCCAAATATAGAGATGGGCTTTTTCGCACAAGCTTCTGGCTATCAGAACTTTTTTCTTCTGCCCTTCACTGAACGATTCCATGTTTTTCTCAAACTGAAGCCTGGAAAAATCCAGTTTGCGCAGTAGCGCTTTCAGAAGGCGTTCTTCCACTCCGCATTCTTCGGCATAATCCTTTAAATTCCCCTTTAAAAAGGAGGTATCCTGGGAAACATAGGAGATTTTCAATCCGCTTCCCACCGAAAGCTCTCCCTGGAAGGGAATATTCTCTCCCATCATCAGCTTTATAATGCTGGATTTTCCACAGCCGTTCTTCCCTTTCAGGCAGATCCGTTCCCCCCGTTCCACTGTAAAAGAAATATGATCGCAGACCACATGATCCCCAAAATAGATTTTTAAATCCTCAGCCGATGCCAGCCTGTCCTTATGATAGAACAGCGGCTCCAGTTTCAAGCTTTCCGCATTCTCAATATTCTTTAAAAGCCCGGTTTTTTCTTCCAGCGCCCGGTTCTGGCGGCGCTCCAGATTCTTCCGTCTCATCTGCATCCGCCTGGATTTTTCACCGATATAATCCCTGTTTTCCATATTACCTTCTATAATTCTGGATTTTTTTCCAATTTTTGTGCTTTCCACCTTGTCGGCCCATTCACAGCTCTGTTTGGCAGCCGCCGAAAGCCGTCTGATATCCTTTTTCAGCCGTTCATTCTCGGCCATTTCAAACTCATCCCGCATCTGCTTGTTCTGATACCAGGATGAGAAATTCCCCTTCTGCACTTCAATATCCGTCTTATTAATGGACAAAATATGATCCACGCAGGAATCCAAAAATGTCCTGTCATGGGAAATGAGGATAAAGCCTTTCTTGGAATTCAAATACCGGCTCACCTGCTCTCTGGCCTCCAGATCCAGATGGTTGGTAGGCTCGTCAATCAGCAGAAAATGATTCTCCTGGGAAAACAATGCAGCCAGCAGCACCTTTGTCCTTTCCCCATTGGACAGGGTGTAAAACGGCCGGTACAGCACATCGTCCAAAAGCCCCAGCTTATGAAGCTCCTTCATCACCTGCCAGCTGGATATTTCCGCAGAAATCCCTGCGATTATGTCAATGCCATCCAGAGACGGATCTTCTACCGGAAAAGGAAAATAGTCGAATACAACACTGGATGTAATCGTCCCGCTGTATTCATATTTCCCCATCAGCAGATTCAAAAACGTGGTCTTTCCCCGTCCGTTTCGTCCGGTAAAACCTAATTTCCAATCCGTGTCTATCTGAAATGACACATTTTCAAAAATCATATCATAACTGTCTTCATAGGAAAAAGACAGATCAGTTACCTGAATTAGCGACATAGATATCCCTCCTGTCATGGCCGGAAGAATCCGTCATTCCCGGTTTTCTTCCGCCAACGAAAAAACAGCTGCAAGAAAGTACATTCCCGCAGCTGTCCGCCATTACAATAAATAATACTTCCTGCCCACCCCATCGGAACAATGAGCTTTTTCAGCCTTCTTCCTCCGCATGAAACGCGAGTTTGCAACCGGGAAGGCCGGCATTGAAACGTATTATTAATCTATGTCAGGTGCAGGATGAAATAACATTCTTGCAAAACAAGTACGACAATAAAAGCCTGATACAGGCAGTATTAATTTATCGTCATACAGTTACTCAAGCAAGAATCATTACTTCATCCTTTCACCCCTTCCGTCTTTTGGCACCAGTCTATCACAATTTTCCAGTTCCGTCAACGGATAAAATTCGTCCTGATCCTATTTTCCTCCTGAGGCGTATGTATTCCGGCAGCTTTTCCAGCCTCAATGCATTTTAACAGCCAGGCCATGTTTTTGCCAAGCGTCCGCATGATCTGAAGGCCCTCGCCGTCCTGCAACACCTCTTCTGGGGTATTTCCATGTACCATGTTCCAGTACTGGGAGGATACCACAGGCATTTTAGAAATGGTGAAATATTTGTTCAGCACGTCTAAAGAAGCAGTCGTCCCCGCTCTTCTGGCCGACGCCACGGCGGCTCCCGGCTTATAGGCAAAAGTATCCCCATCAGCCGCATAAAAGAGCCGGTCTAAGAAGGAAAGAATCCTTCCGCTGGGATGGGCATAATAAACAGGAGTTCCGAAGATAAATCCATCCGCTTCCTTCGCCTTTTTAAGCACCTCATTGACCAAATCGTCCGAAAATACGCATTGGTTTTCCAGTTTTGCACAAGCGCCGCAGCCGACACAGTCCCTGACCGCCTGTTTTCCGATCTGTATGATCTCGGTTTCCACCCCTTCTTTATTAAGCGCCTGTGCCGCTTCCGTGAGAGCTGTGTACGTACATCCATGTTCATTGCTGCTTCCATTTAACAATAATACTTTCATATTTTCCCTCTTTTCTGTGCTGATTTTCATTAACCTCCATGCGTCCATGAAGTTTTTCTACCTTCCATTATAGCCGTATTCCAATGCCTTTTTAAGAGCCTGATCGAAGAAATACCATCCATGCTCTCCTTCCCACTCTTCAAAGGTAAAGTCAAAGTCCCTTTTCTTCATCTCATCCGCAAACCTCACATTGGAATCCCTCAGATAATCGCCGTATCCGCAGGCCATATAAATTCTGGGCTTCTCCTTCTGTTTCTCGGCTTTGTCCGCCAAGCACAGGATTTCATTTTCTGGTTTCCACTGAAGGTCTTCTCCGTGAATGGAAAGGAAGTCCATGACCATCTGATCGCCGAATGCGGCCCGCACCTCGTCCCATTTTCCCTTTGGCCGGTATTCATCCAGATATTCCTTCAGATAAAGACAGGCCGCAGAAAAGGAGGCGCAGTAGCCGTATTGCTCCGGTTTGGACAGGGCGCATTTTAACGCCCCGTAACCGCCCATGGATGCTCCGATCACAGCCGTATCACTGGGTTTTGCGGAAATGTGGAACACGCTCTTACAGATAGCCGGAAGTTCTTCCGTCACATATGTGAAAAATTTCTGTCCATATTTCATATCCGTATAAAAGCTTCTGGCAGCCTCCGGCATGATAAATGCGGTCCGGTAATCCCTGGCGTATAAAGTCAGCAGAGTATGATCCACCCAGTTTCCGCATCCGCCTCCTAATCCATGAAGCAGATAGGCCGCTTTATAGTCCTTCCCTTCCTCATATTTATCAGGTATTACAACTGTAATCCCCGTATCCATCTGAAGTATCTGTGAAAATACACTACCTCTCAAAATCATGTTGACCGCCTCCTTCTTCCTGCCGCTCTAACATCTTCCATTTTTTCATCACATGGTTCACACAAAAAGCAGATGCAATTCCAAGAACCGCTCCGCCTAAAATATCAGTGGGGAAATGCACAAACAGATAAAGCCTGGAAAATGTGATCAGAACTGCCAGCAGCAGAGTTGCCAGCCCCCACCTCCTATTCTGTAAATAAATACTCACCGAAGCGGTAAATGATACCAGCGTATGTCCTGACGGAAAGGAATAGTCCTTGGGACTGTCGATCAGCAGCGCCACACTGCTGTCAATCCAGCAGGGACGGCTGCGCCCAATCATATTTTTCAGAAGGACATTCCCGGCCAAAAAGGACAAGGCCATGGCTCCAATCATTGCAATTCCCATTTTCCTGCTCTTCTTAAAACAGAGAAAGGCAAGAGCCAATGCAATCCAAATTTCACCATGGTCGGACAGGCCAGTGATTCTCACCAAGAACTGGTCCAGCCATGGAGTGTGCAGCTTCTGCAAGAAATACAGCAGTTCAAATTCCCACCCCATAAAAGATTCTCCTCATATCGATTGCAAAATTTTCCACCTGGATGCTTCCTGGTACAGCTATCTGCTTTTCACGATCACATCTTCCGCATAGTTTACAGAGGCCATAGCATCTTTACAATACTGGTCAGCCCCGATGGTCCGGGAATATTCTTCCGTCATAACCGCTCCGCCTACCATAATTTTTACCCATGGGGCGGATTCTCTCAGCTGCTTTATGGTCTTTTCCATACTGGGCACCGTGGTGGTCATCAGGGCGCTCAGGCCCACCAAAGGCACGTTAAGTTCTATCGCCTTTGCCACAACCGTCTCCGGCGGCACATCTTTTCCCAGGTCAATCACATCGTAGCTGTAGTTTTCCAGAAGCACCTTCACAATATTCTTCCCGATATCGTGAATATCCCCTTTCACTGTGGCGAGAATGATCCTGCCCTTTTTCTCCTGTGTCCGGCCTGAAACAGCCATCTGTTCCTTTATCACTTCAAACGCCGCTTTGGCCGCTTCCGCGCTCATTAAAAGCTGGGGCAGAAACATGGTTCCTTTTTCAAAGCCATTTCCCACCACATTCAGGGCGGGGATCATCTCTTCGTTGATGATCTCTAAAGAATCCCTGGTTTTTAAAAGTTCCTTAACAGCTTCAGACGCCTGTGTTTTCAGCCCTTTTATAATGCAGCCTCCAAGGTCGGCTTCCTGAGAATGAATACAGGTCTTCTGATCCATTTCCCGGCCGTTTTTTAACCTGTCCCCAGCTTCTGATTGTCCGCCAACTGACCGCTGGCCGCTGACGGCCGGCTGGCTATTTCCCGCTGCCTGGCCGCCGTAAATCCTGATATAATCTCCGCAATGGGGATCCAGATCAGCCAGGGCCCGGAAACTGTAATAAGAACGCATCATGGCATCCGAATTGGGATTGATGATTGCCGCATTCAGGCCGTTCTGAAGGGCCATGGTGAAAAAGGAAGCGTTTATGATCTCCCTTTGGGGAAGTCCGAACGAGATATTGGATACTCCGAGAATCGTCTTGCCTCCCAGTTCGTTTTTCACCCTCTGCAATGTTTCCAGAGTTGTTAAGGCCCCTTTGCTGTCGGAACTTACAGTCAGACAGAGCGCATCAATAAGAATGTCCTTCTCTGAAATACCATACTCAGACGCCTTTTTATAGATCTTTTTAGCGATCCTGATCCGTCCTTCGGCCGTTTCCGGGATTCCGTCTTCATCCAGGGTCAGGGCAACCACAACGCCGCCGTATTTCTGTACCAGGGGAAAAACAGCTTCCATGGATTCCATTTTCCCATTTACGGAATTGATCATCGGTTTTCCGTTGTAGATGCGCATCGCCCGCTCCATAGCCTCAATATTGGAAGTGTCAATCTGGAGGGGCAGTTTAATGATGCTCTGTATCTCCATTATCACCTCTTCCATCATGGAGGGTTCATCGATCTCCGGCAGGCCGACATTGACATCCAGCACATGGGCTCCGCGTTCTTCCTGAGCCACTCCTTCATCCAGAATATAGTCCAGATCATGATCCCTCAGAGCCTGTTTGAATTTAGATTTGCCTGTAGGATTGATCCGCTCGCCAATGATGACCGGATTTTCACCGATCACAACCGCATGGGAATAGGAAGAAATAACCGTGCGCTTTTTATCTGTAACAGGTACCAGAGGCATATCTCTGCACAATTCCACTGTTTTTTTTATATGTTCCGGCGTCGTGCCGCAGCAGCCACCGATCACGCAGGCGCCCATTCCGGCAATTTCTTTCATCACCTGCGCAAACTGATCTGCATTGATATCATAAACCGTCTTTCCATTTACGCTTCTTGGAAGCCCTGCATTGGGATTGACAATTACGGGAACCGACGCCACTTTAAGAATATCCGCTAAAATCCCCTTCATCTGCACCGGGCCGAGTCCGCAGTTGATTCCCAGGGCATCCACCCCCAGGCCCTCCAGCAGTGCAACGGTGGCCGCCACGTCCCCGCCTGTGAGCAGTTTGCCATTTCCATCAAACACCATGGATACAAATACGGGGAGATCACAGTTTTCCTTAGCTGCCAAAACCGCCGCTTTGGCTTCATAGCCATCGCTCATGGTTTCGATCAGAACCAGGTCAGCCCCATTTCTGGCGCCGCAGACTACGGTTTCCCGAAACAGTTCATACGCCTGTTCAAAAGGCAGGTCGCCAAGGGGCTCCAATAGCTTTCCGGTGGGGCCTAAATCCAGGGCGACAGATCCTTTTTTTCCAGTCAGCGCTTCTGCTTCTTTAACGGCCTGTTTCGCATTAGCCAGTGCAGCGGTTACCACCTGCTCCACGGTATAATCCTTTTTTTCATTGTATTTTAACCGGTTTGCCCCGAACGTATTGGTGGTGATGATGTCGGCTCCGGCCAATAAATAGCTCTTATGGATGTCAACCAGTATATCTTTATGGGTAATATTCCAGGTCTCCGGCAGTTCTCCGGCTTTTAAGCCTTTTTCCTGCAGCAGGCTTCCCATTCCTCCGTCACAGAATAGGATGCGCCTGGAAAGCTCTTTCAGCAGTCCTGATTTCATCTTATAATTCCCTCCTATATTGCCGTATTCATATAAAACCGTCTTACAGAATCTCCGACAAACTCTCCTTAATTCTGGCCGCCACCTCAGGCTTGTTCATGGAATAAACATGGATGCCGTTTACTCCATTGGCGATCAAATCAATAATCTGCTCCGTAGCGTAAGCGATTCCTGCCTGCTTCATAGCCGCCGGATTCTCTCCGAACCGGTCCACAATCGCTTTAAACCGGGAAGGAAGATAGGTACCTGACATTGAACAGATTCTTTTGATCTGGGCTGCATTGGTAACAGGCATAATTCCTGCCACCACAGGCACCGTAATTCCCTTTTCCCGGATCCGGTACAGATAATTATATAGAATATTATTGTCAAAAAACATCTGCGTAGTTACAAAATCGCAGCCTGCTTCCACTTTTTCCTTTAAATACTGAATATCCGCGGTTTTATTCACCGATTCCACATGGCCTTCCGGATAACATGCCGCTCCGATGCAGAAATCCCCAAACTGCTTGATCTCATAAATCAGTTCCGATGCATAACGGTAATCCTCTGCAATCGAACCGTCCGCCGGAATGTCTCCCCGCAGTGCAAGCACATTTTCAATTCCTTTTTCCTGCAGTTCGGACAGTACATGGTGGACCTTTTCTTTTGTAGAAGAAACACAGGTCAAATGGGCAAGGGGGGTCACATGGCACTGATCCTGAAGAGAAGCTGCTATATCCACCGTATAGCGGCTGGTGCCCCCGCCCGCCCCATAAGTAACACTCATAAATGCAGGAGATAATTTTGCGATTTCCAAAGCCGCTTTCTCAACGGATTCGTATTTATCTTCTGTCTTCGGGGGAAACACTTCAAAAGAAAGAGTGGGCTTCCCCTGCCCTAAAATGTCTTTTATTTTCATAATTATTGATCTCCTTCTGATTGTTTCTCCCCATTATACTAAAAAATTCCAAATCTTGCAAAAATTTTTTGTAACCATAAAATAAAAGACTTTTACCGCCGCATTCATGGCAGCAGTAAAAGTCCTTGCATTTTACCGGGTGGTTCCATTCCATTTGAAACCGTAAATCTACTCTGTCACATTGGTTTCAGGTTCTTTTCTAAACGGCCCGTCATCCACTCCAACCTTTTTGTGCGCCCTTCTTCCGTCTTGGCGTCTAAATATGCCCTGGTATAAGTTTTTTTCACGGACGGGGGCATTCCTTGAAAATTAGTATATGCTTCTTCATTTTCCTTCAATAAACTGCTCACCAGTTCAATCTGGTCTTCTGTCACCGCAGAAGGTTTACCGGCCTTATCCCATTGGCCGTTTTTCTTTGCTTCTTCGATTTTCTGCCTGCCATACCCAGTCATCAATCCGCGTTTTTCCAGACTATCGGCCAGTGTCTTATTTTTTTCAGACCATTTGCTGTTTGTCCGGCGTGAAGAAAAATATTTCACATAGGAGTTATCGTCAACACTTTTCATCAGCCCGTCTATCCAGCCGAAACACAAAGCCTCCTCCAGCGCTTCTCCCGCTTTTATTGTCACCAATTCCTTATTTTTTCCAAATAACAGCCAGACTCCATTGCTGGATTGGCAGTTATCTGAAAGCCAGTTTCTAAATTCTTCCCGTGTTTTAAAGCACAAAGGTTCATTCACGCTTATGTTTCCTCCATTTTCATTCTTACAAGCCATCAAAATTACAAACCATCAGACTGACAAATCATCGGAATAAATGCCTGAAAAAATATACAACCGTACCCATCAACGAACCAAAGAGAGGCATGATCACGTAGATAAATAAAAACAGCCATAAAACCCAGCGAAACTTTGATCCGGGCTTCCTTCTTTCCCTTTCCCGGTCCGTCTGTTCCCGTTCACCGGCACGTATAAGGGGTGGAACCGCCGGAACAGGCTTTTCGTCATTGTGATAGGTGCAGTCGGTCTCTCCCTTAGGATGTGCTGCATTCAGATAATAGTTAACTTCCCTTATGTACGGTTCCTTCACCCATGACTTGCAGATACTGCAGTAATGTGGGGAATGCATTTCCTGGTCACACACCGGGCATATACGTTTTTTCATTCTGACCTCCGTTTATTTCTCTGCTGTTTTTCATATCTCACATCCAGCAGCACTGACTCCGCTCTGACAATCAGATCCATAGTTTCATTGTAACATACGGAACTTAATAATACTATGCAGCTTTTTTGCAATGATTGTTATTTATTTAACTATTTTATGCTTTTTTTATAAAAAAGCTAGGAATTTTTAATTTTCTATGCTAATATATGTCTCAACTGCTTTGACTAGGGAAACAAAGGGAAGAAGTTCTTCTCTTAGTAGTCAAATGTGTGCCCGTATATCCCATATATGATCTTTGTTTATCTCATAAGAGATAATTCCTGCGGACCGTTTGGTGCAGCCGTTCTATCATGTACGCATGAGAGGCCAGCTGCCAAAGCGGAGCCGGGGAGTAAAAGTAAAAGGAGAGTTACATATGGAACAGACAGGCGTAAAAGGATTCTTAAAACGGAAAAACGTAAACATCACAGTCAAAACGTATCTGATCGATGCGCTTGGAGCAATGGCATTTGGTTTATTCGCCTCCTTGCTGATCGGTACAATCTTTGCCACATTAGGCGAAAAAACCCACCTGGAAATTTTTACAACAATTGCAGACTACGCAAAAAGTGCCACCGGCGCTGCTCTTGGCGTATCCATCGCCCATGCACTTGGAGCCCCTCAGCTGGTACTTTTCTCAGCCGCCACAGTAGGTATTGCCGGCAATGCTTTGGGAGGGCCGGTAGGCGCTTTAGTTTCTACCATTATTGCAGCGGAACTTGGAAAAATCGTATCTAAGGAAACCAGAGTGGATATTCTGGTAACTCCCGGCGTGACGATCATATCCGGCGTGCTCATGGCGCAGTTTGTTGGCCCAGGCGTTTCCGCATTCATGACCGCATTCGGCAATCTGGTAAAAACTGCCACAGAAATGCAGCCTTTTGCCATGGGCATACTGGTATCCGCTTTAATCGGCATCGCATTAACCCTTCCGATCAGCAGCGCTGCAATCTGCATTATGCTGGGGCTTGACGGCCTTGCAGGCGGCGCGGCCACCGCAGGCTGCTGCGCCCAGATGGTTGGATTCGCAGTCTTAAGTTTCCGTGAAAATGGAGTGGGCGGCCTGCTGGCCCAGGGACTTGGAACTTCCATGCTCCAGATGGGCAACATCGTCAAAAACCCGAAAACATGGATTCCGCCGACATTAGCGTCCATGGTCACCGGGCCCATTGCCACCGTTGTATTCCAGATGCAGAACATTCCTACCGGAGCTGGTATGGGAACCTGCGGTCTGGTAGGACCCATCGGCGTCTATACCGCCATGGGCGGAGGAAGCCGTATGTGGATAGCAATTCTGCTGGTATGCTTTGTGCTTCCGGCGGGACTGACTCTGGTTTTCGGAGAGCTGCTCAGAAAGATGGAATGGATTAAGTTTGGAGATTTAAAATTGGATTTATAGAAGATCAAAGGTTTGCCCGGAATATTTTTGAAGCCGAAAAGGGGCTGTTCTGAAAATACGATTCAGAACAGCCTCTTCAACCTTTATTAACGCAGGTCATTAAACGCCTGGATATGCCCCATCCCAGACAATTTTCCGATAATTTTCTTTATCCGTATCACCTTCCGTGGAAAAGCAGAGAATCCTGGAATTCTCATCCAATTTCAGCTGCTCTCTGAGCCAGCCAAGGCTTTTTTGTTTGAGCACCTCTGCCACAAGTCCTAATGTCGATGCGCCGCTTTCACCGGAAATCACCCTGGGATCATTTCCAATGGGGTTCCCTAAGATTCTCATCCCTTTAGCCGCAATATGATCCGGCATGGAGACAAAATCAGACGCATAATCTTTCAGTATATTCCAGCCGATTGTACAAGGTTCCCCACAAGCCAGTCCGGCCATAATTGTATGCAAATCACCGGTTACAAAGTGTAATTTCCCATCGTCTGCTTTCGCGGTACGGTAAATACAATCTGCCTGATCCGGTTCTGCAACAACGATCACCGGCAGTTCCTCATCTTTGTAAAGCTCTGCAAAGAAACCGGTTAAAGCCCCCGACATTGCGCCCACTCCCGCCTGAAGGAAAATGTGGGTAGGCTTTTCCCCTTTCAGCTGCTCTGCCGCTTCGTATGCCATCGACGTATAACCTTCCATAATCCAATTCGGAATCTTCTCATATCCTTCCCACGAAGTATCCTGAACCATAATCCAGCCATTTTTCTCTGCCTGTCTGCCGGCAAATCTCACGGTATCATCATAGTTCATATCCGTAATGAAAGCTTCTGCTCCCAATGCCCTGATATTATCCAACCGTTCCTGAGCACTTCCCTTCGGCATATACACCACGCTTTTTTGACCGAGACGCTTCGCCGTCCATGCAATTCCACGCCCATGATTGCCGTCGGTTGCTGTAACAAAGGTGAGTTCTCCTAATCTCTCTTTTATCCTGTGACTGGTAATCTTATCAAAAGGCAGTTCCGAAATATCCATTTGCAGCATATCGGCAATATAACTTCCTATACAATAACTTCCGCCCAAAACCTTAAACGCATTTAATCCGAAACGGTAACTCTCGTCTTTCACATGAATGGACTGAACTCCCAATGTTTTTGCCAAGTCCTTTAAATCAGCCAGCGGTGTAACCTGATATTCCGGAAAACTTCTGTGATATTCTAATATCTTTTTTGCATTTACAGGTCCGAACCGTTTTGTCGGATACTTATCCCGTTTCCCATTAACTTCCCTATGTAATGCTTTGATTTCCTGTTTCAATTCCAACTCTCCCTTCTGCCACATGCAATATATTGCACGTAATATATTAATGATACTTTCAAAAGATCCCATTGTCAATAAATCCTGCCATGCATTTAAAAAAACGGCATTTTACCCTATTTTACAACTATTTTTTAGAAGTAATTTTAAAATTGTATGCGATATATTGCAAAACTCCAGGGAATTCGATATACTGTATTTAAAATAAGTACAAGGGAGAGTCCACATGCCTATTCCATCAAAAAGTTTGCCGGAAAAGCCGAAAACAGCAAAAGAACGGGTTTATTCCGAAGTCCGTGAATGGATCATTAACGGTACATTGCAGCCGGATGAGCGGATTTCCGATCAGGAAATTTCATATTATTTTTCAGTGAGCAGAACTCCAGTCCGGGAAGCCATGCAGCTTCTGGCGGACCAAAAGCTGGTAACTATTTCCCCCGGAAAAGAAACACGGGTTGCACCAATTAATTTAAAGGAAGCCATACAGAACTATAGAATTATGGCAGAACTGCAGTCGCTTGCAGTGGAACTGACTTACCCGCAGATAACTCCTCAAACCATTGATGAGCTGAAAAGAATTAATAAATCCTTCGCCATTGCAGTAAACACACACGATATTGAAAACACACAACGGTTCGATGACCAGTTTCATGATATATTCCTTAAGGAGGTCAACAGCTACTTTCTGACAGAATTTACAAAAATCCTCAAGAGCCATCTGCAGAGAATTGAAATTCTTTATTACAAAGAGAAAGATCTCATCTCCTCTCAAACCCATGAAGAGATTATTGCCGCTTTGGAACATCAGGATTTGAAAAAAGCCAAAGAAGCGATGCGGAATAATTGGCTTTATACATTGGAAAAAATCAAGAAATGACCACATAGGCTATTAAAACAAAAATGAGCACGGATCTGACGTGCTCATTTTTTTAGTCAGCATAAAGCTGATTCCGGTATTTATTTATGGTTGTAGGCAGTGTACCAGGTCTGGTAAGCCTGTTTAATGGATTTTAACAGCATCAATTCCTCTTTACTCAGCCTGGTATTGGACCGATAAATCAGATGCATATAGCGGTGATATTCCCTCGTTGGCCGACAGACAACGAGTTCCATATCCCGGGGAACGCAGAATTCCGGCTGAATGGTAATACCCATTCCATCCCGCACCATTTGGCTGATATCCCGGGTCCGGTTAATTTCAAAAAGAATTTCCGGAGTTATATCATAGTCATTGAATAACCGTTGAATGATCTCCGCCTCAATGGTATCGGATGGCGCCAGGATAAATCCGGCGTCCTTAAAAACAGAGACATCAACTCTGGGCGGGTGGTCATAATCATCGGAGGCCAGAACAGCCAGCGGATGATTTTTGGAGAGTACGAAAACCAGCTCTTCATCCTTTAACAGTTCACAGCGGTGGCTGATTCCAGGATGTTCTTGTGTGGATGGAACGATAATACACTTGACCAGCCCTTCGTTTAGTTTGGTAATCAGCGGTTCTGTCCGGCTGTCAATTACGCTTGCCTTAAAAGAAGGATGACTTTTTTTGAAGTCAGATAATACCCTGGTAAATATGCTTGCCGCAAGTTCAGAGCAGATTCCTACTGTAAAGACTCCATTGCCGTCAGGCTTGATTTTATCGAAAAGATCTTTTTCTAATCTGAGAATTTCTTTTGCAGTGCTTACAAATAATTCTCCCTCTGCGGTAGGCGTCAACGTATTATTTTTTCGTATAAATAATTCTACCCCCAATTCCCGTTCCAGTTTTTTAAGATACACGCTGAGTGCGGACTGGGAAATAAACAGTTTTTCTGCGGCCTTACTGATGTTGCGTTGTTTATCAATTTCCACAATATAATTAATATTTTTATATCCCATAAAATTCTCCCTGTTTAAAATTCGCTGTTGCAGCCCGATACCGTCAAAATATACAAAATATTATAACAGCAGCTATTCATTTTATCAATAGTGACAGGAATTTAATGAATTGGTGTTTGTAAAATACTGATGCTATAATTTTCTTACAAGCGCTGCAGCGGATAAAAGATAGGAGAGGGATTTGTTATGAGCACACAATATGAAGCAATTGACAACTTTATAGAGGCACACAAAGAAGAGATGAACCAGGTTTTAGTAAATCTAGTTAACTTAGAGGGCAGATATGATGAAAGGGAAAATGTAGAAAAAGCAATGGAATATTTTTGCGGACTTCTGGAAGAAGAGGGGTTTGAACTGAAGCGGTTTGAGACTGCACCTGACAGAGCCGGAATTGTCACTGCGATTTTAGGTAAAGACCGCCCCGGTGAACCTGTCCTTTTATCAGGGCATTTTGACACAGTTTTCCGCACAGGATCTTTTGGAACACCGGCGTGCAAGATTGAAGATGGGAAAATCTATGGTCCCGGCGTCATTGATATGAAGGGCGGGGATGTGATGGCCCTCTATATAGCAAAAGCCTTAAATGCAGCCGGATATGATAAACGCCCTGTTAAGATGATTCTGGTAGGGGATGAAGAAGCAGACCATGTCGGTAATTTCGCAGACCAGACGATTATAGAAGAGAGCAAAGGCTGCTTTTGCGGATTTAACATGGAGCCAGGCGATCTTAAAAACCGGCTGGTGGTGGGCAGAAAAACCCAGCATACATTTTTTGTTGCGGTTGAAGGCGTGGGCGGTCACGCGGGAAATGATGTGCTTACCGGAAAAAATGCCCTCCTGGAAGCGGTTCTGAAAATTGCAGATATGTCGAAACTTCAAAATCTGGACAAAGGCAGCTCTGTAACCCCCAGCATTATGCACTGCGGCACTCAAAGCAGTGCAATCCCGGATCACTGTGAGTTTGCGGTTGATATTCGCTTTAAATCATTGGAAGAAGGAGAACGGCTGCATCAGGGAATTATCCAGGCAATCGAACATTCCTATATTCCCGGAACCACCGCTTCCTACCGGATCGATGTGGCCAGATTTGTCCCTTATGAAGAGACAGAGGAGATTTCAAAATTATGCGATTTCATGAATGTATTGGCGGCAGAGCTCAATATGCCTGAATTTGGCAAAATCCAGAGGGGCGGCGTATCAGATTCGGGCAATATCGTTGCGGCAGGTGTGCCCGCTTTGGACGGACTTGGAATTGTAGGGGAATTTGCCCATAACCAGAAAGAGTACGGGATTTTGCAGACAATGTATGACAGGACCAAACTTCTGGCCTATGCAGTGACAAGAATAGAAGAAGCCGGAATCAACCGATAGATGAAAGAAAAGAAGGGGGAAATGATAATGAGTGAAACAAACGCAAAGAAAAGACCTTCCTTTGGATATGCATTATTTACCATGGTGTTAATTCTCGGAGGAATTATGCTTTTGGGAGCAGTATATCAGTTTAAAATGCAGGTATTGTTTTTGCTGGCCTGGCTTGCAGCTTTTCCGCTCTGTATGAAAATCGGCTTCACCTATAAGGAACTTCAAAAAGGGATGTTCGCATTTATGCCCCGCTGCCTGCTGCCTGTAGTATTTACAATCACAATCGGCGCCTTAATCGGCGCCTGGAATGCCAGTGGAACCATTGCGGCTGTCACCCATTTGGGAATGAAAATTATCAATCCGGGATTCTTCCAACTGACGGCTTTTGTGATTTGTGTTTTATTTTCCATGATTACAGGAACGTCCTGGGGAACCTGCGGAACCATCGGCATCGCCTTAATGGGCGTGGCGCTCGGTATGGGGCTCAATCCAATGGCGGCAGCAAGTCCAATTATTTGCGGTGCTTTTGTGGGAGATGGCCTCTCTCCTTTGTCAGATACCACTAACATTATCAGCGGTGCGGTAGAAATTGACTTGTTTGACCATATCAAATACCAGTTAAGAATTACGATTCCTACGATTGTAATTTCTGCAGTTGTATTTTTTATACTCGGTTTTTCCAATTTCTCCGGAGCGTCTTCCACCGATGAAATTACCGGTATTATGAATGGTATTGCAGACAATTTCCGCCTCGGAATCGTACCGTTTCTTCCCGTTATACTGGTCATTGCCCTGCTCTGTATAAAGGTACCCACCATTCCCTCACTCCTTTGCGGCGGCGCCGGTGGACTGCTGACTGCGGTTTTGTATCAGGGGCATCGCGCACAGGATGTGGTTCAGAATATGTGGGGCGGATACGTGTTGAACTCAGGAGATGCGTTTATAGACAAGCTTTTCAGCAGAGGCGGTATGTCCAGCATGACAGGCACAGCATTTATGATTGTGGTTGCGTTTGGGCTCTTTGGAATTCTGAATACAGCGGGCGTTTTGGATGCTTTGGTGGAACCGCTGTCTAAACATATACATACCAATTTGGCGGCTGCGGTCAGCGCTCTTCTTCTTGGCACGTTGGGAAACCTCTCTTCTTCAACTACTTTTGCGGAGGTTTTTACCAGCAATGTTTTAAATCCGGTATATGACCGGGCCGGACTGGACCGCCGGGATCTGGCGAACGCTATGACTGTAGGCTGTTTAATCCTTGGACTGTGGATTCCCTGGAATACCAATCCTGTTGCTGTTTCTGCCTCCCTGGATGTTGATCCGTTAAGAATGGTTCCCTATCTGGTAACTCCTTTTATTTATGTTGGAGTGCTGTTGATTTACGCAGTGCTGAAGCAAAAAAAGCAGCTGAACGGGACGGACAAAAGGAATAGGACCAAACTATGATGACAGATTTATTAGAGGCATTTATGATTCTCTGCTTTGGACTTTCATGGCCGATTTCAATCAGAAAATCCTGGGTTTCACGAACAGCCAAAGGAAAAAGCCTCTTTTTTGAATTTTTTATATGGTTAGGATATATATTTGGAATTTTGAGAAAGATAATTTTATTTCGTCAGGCGGACGGTTCTCCAGGATTCTTGTTTTATCTTGCATGGATATTTTATATACTGAATATTCTGGAGATTACCATCGATATGCTCTTATATGCCCGCAATGTGCGTCTGGACGCACAAAGGGAAAACAAAGATTAAAAACTGATCTGATCAGGCGGCAGAATTTCTTTTATTCTGCCGCCTGACTGCTGAATATGGAGGTGGAACGCCAAAAACACCTGTTTCTTTTTATCAGCGATCCATCACCGTTAATACCATCTGTTTAAACTCATCCTTATAAGCGTCCATGCCACTCTGAGGCATGCCGGAAATCAGGCTGATCACTTCTTCATAGGATGCGTCTCCCTTGTATTCGCTGTCCCTTAAAAGCATTCCAAATTCCGCAACAGCGCCGGCAAATCTCAGGTTGGCGGGAATATCTTTTTGATAGCTGCCGGTTTCTACGGGAACGGAAATCAGCTTGCTTTCATTGCCGTTGGGCGCTTTATAACGGATATTGACGGTCAACAGCTCATGTTCCAGTTCACCGGCCCCAGTGGCTTCTTTTGCATCCCGGGCTCCGGTATCGCCGGCTTCATTTTCTTCCTTACCGGTTTCCTGGTACTTAAGGTTTTCTGTTGGAACTTCTCCGCCTGCGCGCACGATCTCATAAAGAGCTGTCACACGATGTCCGGAACCGATTTCTCCTGCGTCCACCGTATCGTCATTAAAATCTTCATCGGTCAGAGTGCGGTTTTCATAACCTATCAGCCGGTAGCCGGACACCTGGGCCGGATTGAATTCCACCTGCAGCTTCACGTCTTTTGCCACAGTAATCAGGGTTCCCCCCATCTCCTCAACTAAGATTTTTTTCGCTTCCATCAGGTTATCGATATAGCCGTAATTACCGTCTCCATTATCGGCCAGCGCTTCCATCTTGTTATCCTTGATGTTTCCGGTTCCAAATCCCAGAACGGACAGATGGACACCGCTTTTCCGTTTCTTTTCAATCAGCTTTTTCAGCTCTGATTCACTACTGATCCCTACATTTAAATCCCCGTCTGTAGCCAAAATCACCCGGTTGCTGCCTCCGGCGATAAAGTATTTTTCAGCCAACTCATAAGCCCTGTTAATGCCTGCCTCTCCCGCTGTGGAACCGCCTGCGGTCAGGCTGTCTAAGGCTTCACGGATCTTAACCTTTTCATCCCCTCTGGCCCCTTCCAGCACCACCTGCTCGTATCCGGCATAGGTGACGATGGATACACGGTCATTTTCCGTCAGTTCATCGGTTAAAAGACCGAATGATTTCTGTACCAGAGGCAGTTTATCCGCATCATACATGGAGCCGGATACATCCAGAAGAAATACCAGATTGGACATGGGGCGGTTGTCAAAATCGATCTCTTTTGCCTGGATTCCAATGAGCATCAGCTGGTTCTGGGGATTCCAGGGGCAGTCGGAAAGTTCTGTGGTGACTGAAAATGGAACATCCCCCTCCGGTGATTTATAATCGTATTTAAAATAATTGATCATTTCTTCGATCCGCACCGCATCTTCAGGAATCGTTTCTCCCCGGTTGATCATCCTGCGGACGTTGCTGTAAGCCGCAGTATCCACATCCACGGAAAATGTGGAGAGCGGGTTTTCAGCCACACTTTTGAACCCATTTTCTACAATCGTGCTGTACTCTTCCGTATTCAGATACTCTCCGTCATATGCCATCTGGTATCTGTCCGCCATGCCATCCCTGCTGCCGGCAGCCGATTCCATGGGGCTGTAACCGGCCGCCTCCGTCATCTGGGCTGCCGCCGCTGTCGTCCCTTCCGCTACCGCTGAACTTTTTCCTCCTGCGCATCCTGTTAAGGAAGCCGCCATTAAAATACCTGCTAAACCAACTGCTGTAATCTGCTTTCTTTTTTTCATAATTTCCTCCATTCCTGAAGGGGCCGTCCCGGAGAATGCATTCAGCCACGTTCACCCGGTCTGTGCGCCGCTTCTACAAGAACAGTCAGATTAGAAAGAAATACAGGGTCATCCCGCAGCACCATGCGGTCATAATAATAGTCTTCCGGTGATTCGGCTTGTTTCAAAACCACGGCCGTCTGATCATTTATCAGGCTCTGCCAGCCGGTATGGAATACATATTTCGTATCCTTTGTCACCTCGATCTGGGGGGAATTGGGATATACCAGCCAATACGCGCTGTCTTCGTATTTCAATGGAAGAATATACATTCCTCCTTCCTTTAAAGCATACAAAAGACTGTTATCTTCTCCATTTCCCACCAACGGGCTTTTCACCTGAAGGCTTTGTTTTTCACTCACATAGTCTTCCGAATACAACACTTTGTCAACAACCACATCATAAACCACCGAAACCGCCCGGCCATCCGGTCCGTTTTCATAAGATACATTCTCCACCGTTACCTGACCTAAAAAACCGGCATTTTTTAAATCTGCTTCCGTAAAATAATAATTATTTCCGGGCACATAAACCGCATTTTCCGGCGGCAGGGGCGAAGGCGTTCCCTTCAGCGCCAGGCTTTCATAGAACACGGGCCGTTCCACTTCAACCTTCATGGTATCCTGCGGCGATTCTGCTCTTATGGTATCCTGCGGCGCTTTCATAGCTGAACCTGCGGTAGTTTCAGCAGCCTCGGTTTCCATAGCGGCCATCGTAGCCTCCATGTTTCCGGCCGCGTCAAACTGCTTTGTCCGCCTCCCCGCCAAACCTCCAAATACCAACAGGGCGCAGCAGGCCGCTGCTGCCAGACCGGCTTCAGCGCGGTAGTTCTTCTTCTTTTTCTCTTTTGCATGGATGATATCAGGCTTTCTTTCTTCCGTAACATTTTTTGGAGCCAAATTGGATTCAATCCGGTTCCAAAGGTCGGGCGCTTCCTGAATCTGTAAATCTCTGTATGCTTTTTTAAGCTCATTGTTCTTACTCATATCGGCACCTCTTCAACTTACCTAAAGCAGCTCTGTATTTCCATGCAATGGTTCCCAGTGGTTTTTTCATAATCCGGGAGATTTCCTTAAAGGTCAGTTCTCCCATGATTTTCAGGCTGACAATCTGTTTTTCTTCCTCCTCCAACGTTTCCAACGCTTGTTTTAAGGTCAATTCACTGCAGATCAATTCTTCCTGGGCGTTAAAATCCTGCGGAATTCCGGCGGATTCAGGTATCTCATCCACCAGTTGTTCCCTCCGGTATTTCCTGAGATAATCGACAGCCATATTGCGGGCAATGGTGAGCATCCAGGCCTTATGTTTTCCTCCCTGCCTGTACTGCCCGGCAATGTCCCACAGCTTGATGAAAAAATCAGCCGTCACATCCTGGGCGCTCTCCTCATTATGTAAAACAGCGTTGACAGAAGAATAGACGGCCGGAAGATATGCTTCATAAATGGCCCTCAGCCCCTCTTGTTTTCCCTGTTGGATCAGCCCGATATTTTTCTCAAACTCACTGTCAGTCATGCTCAACGGCTGCGCCCTCCCTGCGTAGAATTTCCCTTCTATTATAGATACGGATGAAAGAAATCATTTTTATGGTGATTTTTAAAATTTTTTTAAATGTAACTGTTCAGAATGGCTCATCTTCCTGAACTGTTACTTTTAAATTATAAAAAACTCGTTCTTTTTCGGTTCAGAACATGCTTTTTTCAGCATTTGCACAGAGCCGGCCAACATTATTTTGTTCAGGCCGCGGGACTGGTTTGGACAGACGGAAATACATCTCATGCAGGAGATGCATTTTTTATCGTCGGTTAAGGAAGGATCTTCCCGGGAAATGGCTCCCACCGGACATTTTTCAGCGCAGAGGCCGCATTTCATACAGTTCTTATCCGCATGGGGCTTTAACGGAATTCCATGGTATTCTTTATAGGG
>JAGZXV010000088.1 GCA_018378255.1 Clostridiaceae bacterium
TATGGGGGAGGAAAAAGCCGCAATCGCCCTGGAAGAGCGTGAAAAAAAGAAGAGAGATATGTTTTCTGTTTTATCAGAAGAAGAAAAGGCGGTTTTGCTTTCCCTACTTGAAAAAATGACGGCTCATTGGCTGGAGCTTTATGGAGAGCCGGGAAAACGAGGTAAAAAGACAATATGAGGCTGATTTTACAATACCTGCGCAGACACATAGGAATATTTCTGATATCAACCATGTTTCTGACCATGGAAGCCATGGCGGACCTGCTGCAGCCTACGTTGATGTCATTTATTGTGGATAAAGGGGTCGGTGATTCAGATATCCGCATGATTCTGCACTATGGAATGATCATGCTTTTGATCGCTTTGGTGGGCGCTGTTTCTGCCGTAATGCGCAGCCGGTTTGCCAGCCGCACTTCGCAGACCATTGGAAAAGAGATGCGTCAGGATATCTATCACAATGTCCAGCAGCTTTCTCTGGAAAATATTGACCGTTTGCAGCCGTCTTCCATTATCACGAGGATTACCAATGACGTTTCCCAGATACAGGATCTTATTAACAGCATTATGCGAATGATGGTTAAGGCTCCCATTACCTGTGTGGGAGCGATTGTGCTGATTCTGATTCAGACGCCGAAGCAGGCTCCGATTATGATTGGAATCATTGTTGTTGTGGCATTTCTGATTTTAGGGAATATGAGGATCGGTTATCCCCGTTTTGGAGTGGTGCAGCAGAAACTGGATCAATTAAACGGTGTTACGAGAGAGTTTTTGTCGGCTGTACGGGTGGTGAAAGCGTTTAATGCAGAAGATGAGGAAACCGTCAAATTTGAACGGGCTTCCACAGAACTTGCCAATGCGAATACCGCCGCCCTGCGAATTGTAGCGGCATTTTCACCGTTAATCAATCTGACTGTGAACTTTGGTATTGTGCTGCTTTTGTGGATATCCAAAAACCAGAACAGCTCTGAAATAGGGAAACTGATGGCGTCTGTCAATTATATGACACAGGTATTATTTGCAGTCACGATGATTTCCAATGTCATAAATGTTGCGGTTCGCGCGATGGCCTCTTCCGGCAGAATCCAGGAAGTTTTGAACGAGAAGCCGGCGCAGCATTTCCCGGAGAATCCTCTGAAACCGGATATCAAGGGTGAAATCTCCTTTGAAAATGTCTCCTTTGCCTATGCCGGAGCGGGAAAAGAAACTCTGAAAGGCATCAGTTTTAAAATCAATCCCGGTGAAACCATTGGCATTATCGGACCTACAGGATCGGGAAAAACAACTCTAGTCAATCTGGTTCCCCGGCTGTATGACGTGTCGGAGGGCAGAATTCTCATAGACGGCTGTGACGTCACACAGATCGATGAAACCCTGTTGAGAAGTTCGGTTGCAGTAGCTGCACAAAAGGCTCTGCTGTTCACCGGCAGCATCCGTGATAATCTGCGCTGGGGCAGAGAGGATGCAGGTGACGAGGAGATCCAGGCAGCAGCGGAGACGGCCTGTGCGGATGATTTCATTCTGAAGACAGAAAAAGGATATGATACATGGCTGGAGCAGGGAGGAGTTAATCTGTCCGGCGGACAAAAACAGCGGATTTCCCTTGCCCGCGCCTTAGTCCGCAATCCCCGGATTCTGATTCTGGACGATTGTACCAGTGCGCTGGATGCACAGACAGAGGCCAGTGTATTGAACCGGATGAGGGAACATTTACATGGCCTTACGGTGCTTTTAATCAGCCAGCGGATTTCCACCGTGATGCGCGCAGACAAAATTCTCTGTCTGGAAAATGGTACCGTACAAGGTTTTGGAACCCATGAACAGCTTATGAAAAACTGTGAGTTATACAGAGCGGTCTTTGAATCTCAGATTGGAGGTGGGCAAAATGCCAGATAAAAATATAGCGGTGCCACCGAGAAATATCAACGGAATTTCCCGTCCAAGCCACGGCAGAGTGGTTGTAAAACCAAAGGATATGAAGGGAACGCTCCGCAGACTTTGGATGCTGACAAAAGGGCAGAGAAAAGGGCTGGGATGGATCCTCCTGTTATCCGCATTTTCTTCTGCGGCCTCCATTTTCTCCCCATATCTTACTGGGAAAATCGTGACCATGATCGTTGACGGGGATGCGATTATCTTTGTATTATGCATACTTTCCGGATTATATATCTGCGATTGGCTGATTCGGTTCCTGCAGCAGTTTTTTATGGCGGCCATCGGCCAGCGCATCATCCGGCATATCCGTACAGTTTTATTTGACCACATAAAAACGCTGCCGCTGGCATTTTTTGACAGAAAACAGCACGGTGAGCTGATGAGCCGTCTGACCAATGACGTGGACAACATCAGCACCACGATCTCCAATTCCCTGACACTGCTTTTGACCTATCTTTTCACCATTTCCGGCATATTTGTGATGATGATCTGTCTCAGTCCGCTGCTGACTCTGGTTTCCCTGGCCGGCGTTGTTCTGATCTTTTTGCTGACAAAAGCGGTCACAAAACGGACCAGAAAACTGTTTGCGGCGCAGCAGAAGGCTCTGGGGAAACTGAACGGCCAGGTTGAGGAGAGTATATCCGGACTTGCGGTTGTGAAAACATTTTGCAGGGAAAAACAGATGGAGGCAGAATTCCGGTTAAACAATGATAATTTGTGCAATGCGTCAATTAAGGCCCTGATCTGTTCCGGATATCTGATGCCTCTGATGAATGTGATCAACAACCTCTGCTACGTGGCTCTTGCCGTGTTCAGCGGAGTATTGTTCATCAACGGCAATATAAGGGATATCGGGCTGATCACCAGTTTCCTTCTCTATGTCCGGCAGTTTACAAGGCCCTTTGTCGAGATCGCCAATATTTATAATAATTTTCAGACAGCCGTTGCAGGCGCAGAACGGGTTTTTGAGATTCTGGATGAACCTTCGGAACCGGAGGACAGACCGGAAGCGCTGGAACTGAGGGATACCCGCGGGAATATTGTGCTGCATCAGGTACAGTTTGGATATACTCCGGAAAAAGCCGTTTTGAAAGACATTTCCCTGAAGATTCCTGCAGGAACCCAGGTGGCCATCGTCGGCCCAACTGGTTCCGGAAAAACAACGATCATTAATCTTTTGACACGTTTTTATGATGTGACATCCGGAAAAATCACACTGGACGATCATGATTTGAGAGATTATAAAATGAAAAGCCTGCGAAATACATTTGGCGTGGTGCTGCAGGATACCGCGCTGTTTGCCGAATCCGTCCTGGACAATATCCGGTACGGACATAAAAGCGCGAGTGAGGAACAGGTGCGGAGAGCAGCCCGCATCGCAGGCGCAGACGGGTTCATTGAACGCCTTCCCCACGGCTATCATACGGTTCTGGAACAGGGCGGCAATGAGCTTTCCCAGGGGGAGCGGCAGCTGCTCACCATTGCCAGGGCAGTCCTCACCAACGCGCCAATCGTGATTCTGGATGAGGCCACCAGTTCGGTGGACACCATCACCGAGCAGAAAATCCGAAAGGCTATGCTGAAAATATGCGAGGGCAGGACTTCTTTTATTATCGCCCACCGGCTTTCCACCATAAGGGATTCGGACCGCATCATTTTGATAGAAGACGGCAGGATAGCAGAGCAGGGAAGCCATGATGAACTCATAGCCCTGGGCGGTAAATATGCAGACATGTATCATACCCAGAGTGGAAAGTTAAGGTCAGCCAACTAGAAACGGCTGACCTTTTTCCCTGTATTTTCATCATCCGAAAGCTATTGATTTTCCCTTCCACATCATGTATACTACACTAAGTACCAGGTGTGTCACCGCCATTAAGAGAACCTAAAAAAAGAGGCGATCCGTCGTCTCTTTTTTCGTACTGCCAAATGAAACTGCAAACAATAAAGAAAATAGAAATACGGCCTTGTTTTAGCCGTATGTGGTAAAATATATGGAAAAAATAAAAATGTCAAAAAATAGAAAAGTTCATCTGATCTTCAGATTCCTTCAAGGCTCCAAACGCTATTTTTCCCTTGCGGTAGCGGCGTCGCTGATTTCAACGATATTAAATGCCCTGACACCGCAGATTTTCCGGTACAGCATTGATGAGGTGCTGGGCGGAAACAGCGGGGATCAAGGAATTTATTTCTCCGATCACCTGTGGATACTGGCGCTTATGATAGTGGCTGTTGCGGTGGCTTCGGGGCTTTTTACCTATATAAGCCGTACCAACACGGCAAAAGCGGGAGAGAATTTCGCTAAAAACCTGCGGGATGCGCTGTTTATCCATGTACAGAAACTTCCGATGAAGTGGCACGATAAGAACCAGACAGGAGATATTATCCAGCGCTGCACCTCTGATGTGGAAGTGATTCGTGGATTCGTGGTAACACAGCTTTTGGAAGTGTTCCGGACCGGATTTCTGGTGATCACGTCATTTGTGATGATGTTTTCCATGAACGTGAAGCTTTCCTGTATCGTTCTTTTGTTCGTTCCGGTTGTAATCGTGTATTCGACCGTGTTCTATAAATTGATAGCAGAGCGGTTTACCACTGCGGATGAAGCGGAGGGAGAGCTTTCCACGGTTGTTCAGGAGAATGCTACGGGAGTGCGCGTGGTGCGGGCATTTGGACGGGAACAATTCGAGATGGAGCGGTTTGATGAGAAAAATGACGCCTTCGCGAAGCTGTGGATCCGCCTGGGCTCTTTATCCGGTCTGTATTGGGGAATCGGCGATCTGATAACGGGACTGCAGGTGGTTGCAGTCATTATTTTCGGAGTGGCCGAGGCAGTTAACGGTTACATTTCTGTGGGTGAGTTTATCGCTTTTGCTGCCTACAATTCAACGCTTGTATGGCCAATCCGCGGCCTGGGACGCATTCTTTCGGACATGAGTAAAGCTGGTGTTTCCTTTGAACGTGTGGATTATATTATCCATTCACAGGAAGAAATGTATGGGAAAGAGGATGGAAACGCCGGAAAAGGCAGTATTCCCCCCATGGTATCCAGTGAAACATCCGCCGGGAAAAATCTCTCTACCATGACAGATCATGAACAGCCCGGCCAAAAGTTCGACATTTCCTTCCAACACGTATCGTTCGGTTACGAGACAGGAAAAGACGTGCTCCGGGATATCTCCTTTGCGGTTCCCCAGGGCAGGACCTTTGGGGTTTTAGGCGGAACAGGAAGCGGAAAGTCTACAATCATCCAGCTTCTTTCACGACTATATGAGCTGGATGATGACCGGGGAAATATTTATATCGGTGGCAGAGAGATCAAAGATATTCCCCTTGAGGAACTCAGAAGAAATATCGGAATGGTTCTGCAGGAGCCCTTTTTATACTCCAGAACCATCCGGGAGAATATAGCGGCCTCCGTACCGGATGCATCATTGGAGGAGATACGTTATGCGGCTCAGATCGCATGTATCGATGATGCTATCATGAGCTTTCCGGACGGGTATGAAACCCTCGTTGGGGAGCGGGGCGTCACTTTATCGGGAGGACAGAAACAGCGGATTGCCATTGCGAGAATGCTGCTTCAGAAAGCGCCGATTATGGTATTTGATGATTCCTTATCGGCCGTGGATTCCCAGACGGATTATAACATCCGCCGGGCACTGAAAGAACATATGGAGCACGCAACGGTTATTCTGATATCCCACAGAGTGACATCCCTCATGGGGGCGGATGAGATCATGGTACTGAACCAGGGGAGAATAGAAGAATGCGGAACCCACGGGGAGCTGATACAAAGAAATGGAATCTACCGCAGGATTTATGAAATACAGATGAGCCGTGACGACAGAAAGAAAATGGAGGGATAGCAGATGGCAGCATACGAAGAACAAGAATATAACAATCCTTTCAGCTTCAGGATATGGATGAAACTGGCCCCGTTTTTTAAACCTTATAAGAAATTTTTTGCAGTTACGCTGGGACTTAACGTTCTGCTTGCAGGAGTGGATATCCTTGTGCCCCTGTTCCAAAGCTATGCCATTGATACTTTTATAATACCTGACCGCATGGATGGACTTTGGGGCTTTGCGCTGGTTTATATTTTGGTGATTGCAGCTCAGACGGTTTGTGTTTATCTGTCGGTTCATGCGGCAACTACCATAGAGATGAATGTGGGAAAGGACTTAAAAAGAGCCCAGTTCCAGCACCTGCAGATCCTGTCATTTTCCTATTATAATACCACGCCGGTGGGCTATATACATGCCCGGGTGATGAGTGATACTTTAAAGATCGCAGGTATGATAGCATGGGGCATGGTGGATATGTTCTGGGCCCTGATTTATGTTGTCAGTGTGTTTGTGATCATGTTCATTCTGAATGCCAGGCTGGCCCTCATTATCACCATGATCGTTCCGTGTATCGCCCTGCTGACGGTGTATTTCCAGAACCGTATTTTAAAATGGAACCGGAAGGTCAGACGGATCAATTCCCAGATCACAAGCGCATACAATGAAGGGATTACCGGAGTTAAAACGTCAAAAAGTATGGTGATTGAAAAGGACAACGAGGAACGTTTTTTTGAAAAGACTTCGGATATGCATCAGGCGGCAATCCGTTCTGCGAAACTGAATGCGGTCTATATTCCGGCCATTTTATTTTTCAGTTCGGTAGCTTCTGCGGTTGTATTGGCAAAAGGCGGTTATATGGTGCGGGAGAACTTGATTAAACTTGGAACCTTGTCCGTATTTATCTCTTATGCGGTTGTAATATTTGAACCGATCCAGCAGCTCGCCAGATTGTTGGCAGACCTGATTTCCTGTCAGGCGAACATAGAGCGTGTGATGGATTTGCTGGAACAGAAGCCCAATGTGGTGGACCGGCCCGATGTGCTGGAAAAATATGGGGATTCCTTTTCGCCTAACAGGGATAACTGGGAAAAGATCAGAGGGGATATCGTGTTTGAAGATGTTTCCTTTATGTATCCGGACGGTAAGGAATATGTACTGGAACATTTTAATCTTCATGTGCCTGCCGGTATGAATGTTGCGATTGTCGGTGAGACAGGAGCAGGAAAATCCACCCTCGTGAATCTGGTAGGCAGGTTTTTTGAACCGACAAAAGGAAGAATATTGATCGATGGTGTGGATTACCGGGAACGTTCCCAGCTATGGCTTCACAGCCAGATCGGTTATGTGCTTCAAAATCCCCATCTGTTTTCCGGAACTGTGCGGGATAATATCCGATACGGCCGTCTGGACGCATCGGATGAGGAGATCAGAGAAGCAGCCAGAAATGTGTCCGCAGATAAGGTTGTTGAGAAAATGGAAAAAGGATACGACAGCGATGTGGGCGAAAGCGGAGGCCTGCTTTCCACAGGTGAAAAGCAGTTGATTTCATTCGCACGGGCGGTTTTAGCCAATCCAGCCATCTTTGTTTTGGATGAGGCCACTTCCTCCATTGATACACAAACGGAAAAGCTGATTCAGGATGCGACGAATCATCTGCTCAAGGGACATACTTCTTTTGTGATCGCCCATCGTTTATCCACAATCCGTCAGGCGGATCTGATATTGGTTGTAAAGGATGGCAAGATCATAGAACAGGGCACTCACTTAGAACTTCTGGATAAAAAGGGATATTATTACGAATTGTATTCCAGACAGTTTGAGGAAGAAGCGGCTATGAAAATTTACGCAGGAGAGCAGGAAAGAATCATATGCTGATTACGGTTCAACAAACAAAATCAAACTTTGAAAATTTATTTGAAATATCATGTGATGGAAAAGTACTATTTAATGCAAAAGCACCATGGATGAAAATGTCTGTGCCGTTCAATCTGGAAAATGTACGTCAGCTCACATTTTCCGGCCCCACAGGAGAACGCCTTTATACTACGAACTATAGGATGATTGATAATCTGTTAGAGGAAGCGGTACCGTTTAAGTATCTGATTACGAAAGAACAGAAATTCGGACAGTTTGAAATCATCGGTAATAACGGCAGGGAGGGAACCTTTTATACCTTGCAGAACGGTCTGTTTGACTGCAAGTTCTGCATTGAGCATATGGGAAAGGTGTATTTGGGATACAGTATTGACAGAGGCGGCAGGAATGTTGTGTCAATCTATGAAGATGAGATGCAGATAGCCCAGATTACAAAACCGCTTGCGGTTATTGATAATCTGGATATCTATTTTCTCCATATAAAAGAAGAGTACGCATCCATGATTCCTGTTTTATCCTTTTTCATCATTTTTTATGATTATAGAAAGTATAATAACAGCGGACAGATTGTAAAACATTCTGTTGAAGTCACAAACAGCTATTCTTACAGCAAGAATAACTGTAAATACAATTCCGGCTGGATTTCCCGGGAATTCGGCCAGCAGGCTTCTGAGGAGTTTGAACAGATTCTGAAGAAGCTGGGCAAAGACGGTACGGCAGAAGTGAAACGGGTAGCTAAAATAGTGGGAATTGTTTTTTTAGGTATTATTTTTCTGGCTGCCATTTTACTTATCGTGATCATAAATATAATCACTTAATGCTTTTGGAACGCTTTGTAAATTTACAGGGGCAGATGCGGTTAGAATAAAACGCATCTGCCCCCTTTTAAGTTTTTTTCCGGATACCTGCCTTTTTATTGAAGTGTGAACCTTTCCGGCGGCACCGGCTTCCCGATAAAATATCCCTGGATATAGTCACATCCGATTCCCTTTATAAAACGGAACTGTTCTTCTGTTTCAACCCCTTCCGCACAGCATTTGATTCCGATCTCATGGCACATCTGCACAATGTGTTTGATCAGCACCTCGCTTTTTCCAGCGGCCTCATACTTTTGTACGATACTCTTGTCTATTTTCAGAAGATCAATGCTGGCCATCATTAAGAATTCATAGGAAGAGCATTCGATTCCAAAATCATCCAGCACAATGCCAAATCCATGGCTTTTCAGCTGTTTCAGCAGCAGGGCCATCCGTTTCTTATTCAGATTCTCCCGGGTTTCCGTGATCTCGATCTCTATTTGTTCCGGATTTAAGTCGTAACGTTTAAAAACACTCCAGAACCGAGAGAAAAAATGGCTGTCAAACAAAGTTATTTTTGAAAAATTAAGGGCCAGCCTGATATCTGAAAATGGCGTCCCTTTCCAGCTTGTCAACAGCCTGCATACCTCTTCCAGAACGAAGAAATCAATATTTGAGATCAAGCCTTCACTTTCCAGCATGGGGAGGAACTTGAAGGGGAGTGAGATGGAACCGTCTTTTTCCCTGTATCGTACCAACACCTCCGCACTGTCTATGTGTCCTGATTTCAGGTTAATCTTGGGCTGGAGATAAACAAGATATTCCTTGTTCAGGATTGCGTTTGTTAAATCCTGCAGCAGCGGCACCTTGTCAGAGATGACGTGCTGGGATTTCTTGTAATATTCTTGTTTGCTGAGGTACATTAAACGGTCTGCCTTATTGATGGATTCATACAGATCGGTATAGACGTCATTCCATGCTGTTCCGACCGCAATAATGCACAAGCCGTTTTCCGATAAGGATTCTTCAAGGCCGCCCACCTGCGCCAGAAACTCTTCATAAGCCATAGATTCTGATACGATCAAAAATTCATCCCCGCTGAGACGGAATTTTCTGGCAGACGGAAAGTACTGTTTCATCTTATCGGAAACCTGGGTGACAATCATATCGCCGTACACATGGCCTTTCATATCGTTAAACTGCTTCAGGCCATTGACATCCATGAATATGACGCCTGTCCGGGGCGGCATGCGTTTCGTAAAGTCATCGTAGTAATTCATAAAGCTGTTCCGGTTCTCAAGCCCTGTCATGACATCCTGATAGCTCATCAGTTCCAGGGTCTTCTGCAGAGTATTTTTAGCGATTTCATTTTCAAGGAAATAGGAAAGTCCCTTCAGATAATGAAAATTCTTCTTATTCTGTTTTGGATCATCAATCCCCAGAAATGCTTTTATTTCACCTTTATCATAAAGAGGAAGGGCCATCAGGCTGCGGATGCCCTGTCTTTTTAAAATCTCATATTCCATCTGGCGATCTTCTCCCAGCTCTGCAATATCATTGATCTTGATAAAGCCGCTGGCGGCAAACTGCTCCATCCAGAAAGACATAACTTCCAGCGGGACATTCTGCAGCGTGTCAATCTGAGGGCTTACCCCTTTTGCACAGATTTCATATGTGTTGTTTGCGACGCCGCGTTTGATGTCTGCTTCAATGATGTATACACGGTCGGACTGATAGTAATTCTGTACAATGCGCAGTACATATTCGATGGTATCCTCCAGATATTCAGCGGAAGTCAGCCATGGAAGGAGATCAACCAGGCTTTTTTCAGCTGCCGGCGCAGAACAGACTTCCTCATGGGAGGCGGCTGAACCGGAATCTGTGTTAAATGATAAAAGATATGCATCATTTCCAAGCCACTTCATGGAAGAGGCATATAGCTTTGTCTCCATATTATATTCCGGCAGGTAAATGTTTCCGGTTCCGCCGTTAAGCAAGGGACAAAAATCACAGATGCTGTCTTTGCCGAACAGGGCTTTGTAGCAGAATTCGCCCAACTGGACTCTGGGTCTCAATTCCTTGGTCTTTTGGCTCAGGTACAGCAGCTCAAAAGAATCCTGATCGATTACATAGATGCAGCAATCCTTTGAATCCAAAATTGTGTGCAGTTGAGCTCCCATTTCATTGTTGAGTTCCATCACACGCCGTTTTTGAAGGAATATGGTCATCATCTGGGAGATGAGGGACAGGATATCCACTTCCTCTTTCGTCCAGAGACGTAAGCCCGTACACTCGTCAAATCCAATAAAACCTGCAAGCTGTTTGCCCTTCCAGAAAGCGCACTGGAGAGTGGAGCAGATTCCCTGTTGTTCCAATATCTCTTTTTGTTTTGGGTGCAGTGAATTAATATCTCTGCAATAGAAAATGGACGTGTCCTCAAACAGAGTCTGGTAATCTCCAAACTGGTTGTAATTCAGGTTCTGCAGCATGTCAATCTGGGGAAGTATGCCTTCATTACACCATTCATAGGTGTTGGAAGTATATTTGCCGTCTTCCGTTGATTCAAAGATATAGGCCCTGCTTACATCAAATTTTTTTCCGATGATTTCCAGAATGAGATTGATAGCCATGTCCGGATTTTCCATACGGTAAAGAATTTTAAAAATGTCAGCCAGTAAATCTCCGGGACTTTGGGCAGTCCTGGATTCGGAATCAATGTTCGCGCCAATCGAAGAGCAGCCGGTTTCCTCGGGGTAATAGAGCTGTTTATCATCATACATCACATATTTGTTCTTACCGTGAGTTTTGGCCTGATACAGAGCCTGATCTGCATGTTTGTATAATGCTTTAAAATCAGTTCCATCTTCTGGATATACAGCTACACCGATGCTGCAGGTTACTTGGATGGAGAATTTTTCATGTTCGAAAAGGTGGCGGAAGACGTCGGACAACTGTTCAGCCTTCTTCCGGGCAGCTTCTTTGCACGGGATATCCTTCATAAAAACAGTGAATTCATCGCCGCCAATCCGTCCCACAATATCTGTAGGGCGCATCAGAGATTTCATGGCAGAAGCGATCTCAGCCAGAACCACATCGCCCATCATATGTCCTTTTGTATCGTTTACCTGCTTGAAATTATCCGTATCGATCATAAACAGGGCGCAGTTTTGTCCCGGGTTTTTGCCAAGATGCTGTTTAATTCTGGCTTCCGTTGCCTTACGGTTATAGAGGCCGGTCAGGGAATCTTGTTCCGCCTGGGAGCGCAGTTTGTCCATAGCCTGCATTTCATCATCAATATTGAAGATGATCCCTATGGCAGAGGACGGTTCTTTTAAATCGTCAAACTGTGTGAGGGCAAGCAGGCGGTACCAGCGGTAGATTCCGTTTTTACCTAGAATGCGGAATTCCGCTGCCGCACATATCTTTCCCTGCATGATATCTGACTGCAAAGCATTCAGCACAGGGATATCGTCTGGATGAATACATTCCATCAGATGATTTTGAAAGGAATTTTCCATATCCTCAGCCGTATATCCCGATAACTGTACAAAGCCGCTGTTCATCTCCTCGATGGAAAGATACTTGTCGATTCTGCATTTAAGTATCCCGACCTGAAGGTTATCCGTCATCATTTGGAATTTTAAATTAGTCTGGTTTGTTATCTTAATCATCCTTTTTCCTTTCCCCAATTTATATAAATATTACCGTTGAAAAGAGTTCATTCAATACAGGGGTTGGAGCAAAAAACATGTGAATCCCAGTAAATTTACCAAAATGCACCGGTTTTCCTCTGCCAATCAATATATAGAGATAAGTATAGCATGATTAGGCCTGGTTTGCTATACAAATCAGTTTTCCGCAATGGCATCCGGCGGCATATGAAATTTCAAATTGTTGCTATTTGTACAGTGGTTTGTTATACTTAAACTAATTTTTATGCATATGAACAATGGGCAGATACCGGTTGATTTCCACCGGGCCAATTAAGCGGAGAAAACGCAGTAAGATATACCCTTGCGGATGGCATACTGAACTTCTGCTGAGTGATCTGGAATGAACGGATGGCAGGCTGCATACACGGATGGTGATCCGCGACGATGGAATCCGCGTCCTTGACAGGCCGGATGCCGCCGATGTGCCGATCTTTGCGATGACGGCTGGCCTTTTTAGTTTTAAGAAGCATTTTACCCATAAATTTTTTCAAAGTTTATATCTGATGGTTGCGCTCCGGGGCATTAGGTATTATGATTAGACATGACTAACGAAAGAGGAGGGCGCTGATGTTTTTAAGCAATTTGGAAATAGGAAAAACCGCAAAGATTGTGTCTGTCGGAGGAAATGGAGCACTGAGACAGCATTTTCTGGACATGGGCCTGATTCAGGGGGCTGAGATAACGGTTGTAAAATATGCACCCATGGGAGATCCGATCGAGATCAGGATTCACGGTTATGAATTATCACTGCGTCTGGAGGACGCCGAGAAAATAGAGATTGGTGAAGCTTACCAGAAAGAGGCTGTAAACAGAACCAAAATCAGAAGAAAGAAAAAAGCGCAGCATCCCGGTTTTGGTGAGGGCGGAAAGTATCATGTGGATGAGAGCGCCAACCCGCTGCCGGAGGGAACCACACTCACGTTTGCGCTGGTTGGCAATCAAAACTGTGGCAAAACAACATTATTTAACCAGTTAACTGGTTCAAACCAGCATGTGGGGAATTTCCCGGGCGTTACGGTAGACAGGAAAGACGGGGTGATAAAAGGACATAAAGATACTTTGATCACCGACCTTCCGGGCATTTATTCCATGTCGCCGTACAGCAGTGAGGAAATTGTGACCCGGGAATTTCTGCTCAAAGATAAGCCCAAGGGAATCATCAACATTGTAGATGCAACCAATATAGAGAGAAACCTGTATCTGACCATGCAGCTCATGGAACTGAATATTCCCATGGTCATTGCCCTTAACATGATGGATGAAATCAGGGAAAATAACGGCTCCATTCTGATTAATGAATTAGAGGAATTTCTGGGAGTGCCGGTAATTCCCATTTCCGCATCAAAAGGAGAGGGCATCGGGGAGCTTGTGAGCCACGCCCTGCATATTGCAAAATACCAGGAAAGCCCCGGAGAAATCGACTTCTGCAATGCAGATGGAGGAGAAAATGCGGTTCACCGCTGCGTTCATGCGATCATGCACTTGATCGAAGACCACGCAAAGGCAGCAGGCATTCCGGTGCGTTTTGCAGCCAGCAAATTGGCAGAAGGCGACCAGATTGTTGCGGACAGCCTGAATCTGACGCAGAATGAGAAGGAAATGCTGGAGCACATCATTTTGCAGATGGAAAATGAAAGCCGTATGGACCGTGCCGCAGCGATTGCCAATATGCGTTTTGACTACATAGGGGAAGCCTGTGAGGCCACAGTGATCAAGCCCCACGAAAGTAAGGAACGGATCAGAAGCCGGAAAATTGACAGGACTTTGACCGGGAAATACACAGGCATTCCCGCATTCATAGGGATTATGGCGCTTGTGTTCTGGCTCACATTCAACGTGATCGGAGCGTTCCTGCAGAATCTCTGCGATATAGGGGTGACTATGATTACCGGTCTGGTGGACCAGGGACTTACGGCGCTGCATGTCAATGAAGCCCTGCATTCCCTGGTCATAGATGGAATTTTCAGCGGTGTCGGCAGCGTGATCAGCTTCCTGCCTGTGATCGTCACCCTGTTTTTCTTCCTGTCCCTATTGGAGGACAGCGGTTATATGGCCCGGGTGGCTTTTATCATGGATAAGCTGTTGAGAAAGATGGGGCTTTCCGGCAGAAGCATTGTGCCCATGTTAATTGGGTTTGGCTGCTCCGTACCGGGGGTTATGGCAACGCGTACCCTGTCTTCAGAACGGGACAGGAAAATGACCATATTAATGATTCCATTTATGAGCTGTTCCGCCAAACTTCCGATCTATGCATTTTTTACCGCCGCATTTTTCCCAAGACACGGCGCCCTTGTGATGGTGGGGCTTTATTTCCTGGGAATTATTATGGGAATACTCTTTGCCCTGCTCATGAAGGGCACCATGTTTAAGGGGGAGCCTGTGCCGTTTGTGATGGAACTGCCCAATTACCGCATGCCGGGCGTGAAAAATGTGGGCCAGCTCTTATGGGAAAAGGCAAAAGATTTCTTACAGAGGGCTTTTACGGTTATCTTTATGGCCACTATCATTATCTGGTTTTTGCAGAGTTTTGATTTGGGCCTTAACATGGTAGCCGATTCGGCTGACAGCATGCTGGCCGGCGCGGCCGGGATCATCGCTCCGGTGTTCAAACCGCTGGGCTTTGGTGACTGGAGGATGTCTACCGCATTGATCACAGGCTTTATGGCGAAAGAAAGCGTAGTATCCACCTTATCCGTACTTTTTGGTTCTACGGAGGAACTGCTTCGCGTGCTGGCTCCGGCAGGAGCTGCGGCATTGCTGGTATTTTCTCTGCTCTATACGCCTTGTGTGGCTGCTGTTGCGTCTGTTAAAAGGGAGCTGGGCAGCAAATGGGCCTTGCTCGTGGTGTTTGGACAGTGTGCGATCGCGTGGGCGGCGGCATTCATTGTACACGCAGTTATGCTGTTAGTTTAAAATGTTGATTCGGGCTATGTAACCTGAAATCAGGGCAAAGATAGCGCAAAGCGGGACGTGCAGATGGCGGAAATGAATGTTCAAACACACACTGGCACAAGATAAGGAAAGCGGAGGCTGACAAATGAATGCAGTTGATCATTATATAGAATTTATTAAAGAAGCGGAATTATTAAAAGGTGTCCTGCGAACCGCGTGGCATTCCACGGGAAGGCAGGAGAGCACAGGGGAGCACTCCTGGAGGCTGGCATTATTTGCTGGCTTACTATTGGAAGAATTCCCGGAACTGGACGCTGGGAAGACGTTAATTATGTGCCTGATCCATGATTTAGGGGAAATCTATGACGGCGATATTTCAGCTGCTTTGCTTCCGGACGCTGAAAAAAAGGTTGAGGATGAGCGCCAGGCGGTTGAACGGGTCTGTTCCCTGCTTCCGGCGGAACTGGGCACAAAATATATGGATATCTGGCTGGAATATGCCAATGCTTCCTCAAAAGAAGCCCTTCTTGTGAAAGCATTGGACAAAGCAGAAACAATAATCCAGCACAACCAGGGGAGAAACCCGGAAAATTTTGATTATGAGTTTAATCTGGAATATGGGAAAGAGTATTTTCAGGGCTGTGACCAGTTGAAAGAGCTGCGAAGGAAGCTGGATGACGAAACCAGGATGAAAATTTCTGAAAAAAAGCAGTGTTACTAAATATGCCGGAAACAGAAAGAGAGAGGAAAAGACAGGATAATATCCCTTGTCAGCCTCTCTCTTTTTATTATACATTTAAATACTTGTTCAGCTCCCGCATCATGACCGGAATATCCAGCGGTTTTGCCAAATGGCAGTTCATACCGGCTTTTTTAGCTGCCTCGATGTCCTCTGCAAATGCATCTGCCGTCATGGCAAAGATAGGAATTGCTAAAGCGTCTTCGCGGTCCATGCTTCTGATCCGCTTCGTCGCCTCATAGCCGTTTAAAATAGGCATCTGTATGTCCATCAGGATGATGTCATAATATCCGGCCGGTGATTGTTCAAACTTTTCGATACAGGACAGGCCGTTGTCCGCAGTATCGACCTGAGCGCCCATTCCGGTTAAAAGCTCCCGGGCAATTTCCTGGTTGAGAAGATTATCTTCTGCTAACAGAATGCGTCTTCCGGTGAGATCAACGCTGTCGCTTGGTTCTTCAGATGCTGATTCCATGCGCAGTACATTCTTCAGGATACAGTTGTAAAGGCTGGATTTAAAGATAGGTTTTTGTATAAATCCGTTGATTCCTGATTCCAGTGCCTGCGTTTCTATGCTGCTCCAGTCATAGGCGGATACGATGATGATAGGAATATCGCAGCCAGTCTGTTCCCGGATGATCTGCGCCGCCTGAATACCGCTTAAATCCGGCATCTTCCAGTCCAGCAGAATCAAATCATAATCCTGACTCTTCAGGTGGGCCAAAACTGCAGTTTCCACCGCGGTCTGTCCGCTTTCTGCTATGTCAAAATCCACGCCAAGTTCATCTAAGAAAACCTCTGCACAGCGGCATGTGTCCGGATCGTCGTCTACGAAGAGGACACGAATGCGGGGCAGCGACAGCTCTTCTTCGGAAATAGTGCCTGGCAGCGTCAGATCCAGATCCACGGTAAATACGGATCCTTCGCCCTGTCTGCTTTCCACTGAAACCGTTCCCCCCATTATCTCAACGATCATCTTGGTGATGGCCATTCCTAAGCCGCTGCCCTCGGTCTGATTGACACGGCTGTCCTGTTCACGGGTAAATAAATCGAAAATATGCTCCAAAAATTCCGGTTTCATCCCGATCCCGTTATCGGAAACCCGGAAGGTAAAGTGTGCGCAGTTCTCCTTTTGGGAAGGGGATTCCGTCACATCTACGCTGATAGAGCCGCCCTCCGGCGTGAATTTTACCGCATTGGAGAGCAGATTGATCATAACCTGGTTGAGGCGGAGTGCGTCAAAGTAAAGGGTTTCATGCTCAATACGGTGCAGACGGATATCAAATGTCTGATTTTTCCTCATTACTGTCGGCTGTATAATATTTACAAGGCCGGTTAACAGTGTTTTTAAAGAAGCGGTGTCGTTATTCAGCGTCATTTTACCGCTTTCAATTTTGGACATATCCAGGATATCGTTGATTAAACCGACCAGGAGCTGGCCGGACTGGCTTATGTTTTTTAAGTATTCCTTTACTTTTTCCGGCTCGTCCGTGTGGTCAGAAGCCAGTTTTGTCATTCCGATGATGGCGTTCATTGGAGTTCTGATATCGTGGGACATGTTGGACAGGAATCGGCTTTTGGCGATATTGGCGCTTTCAGCCGCTTTCCGGGCATTCTCCTCCGCATGCAGGATACGGCGTGCGGAATTCCGGTAGAAGATAAAAAATGCCGAAATCACAAGGACGCAGACCAGAATCAAAAATAAAAAGACCTGAGAATTATGGATGATGTTATCAGCCTGTTCCATGATAACCCGGTTGGGTACAATAGACACCAGATACCAATCCGATACACTTTCCATAGGCACATAGCAGAATACATATTCTTCTTTTTGATAAAGAAAACGGGCTACGCCCTTTTGGCCGTTTTCTAAAGCTGTCTGGAAGGAGTTCACCTCCAGAGGGTTGTTGCCCTGCAGGTCAATGATGTCAAATAAATTGTGGAACGTCCGGTTGCTGCTGCGGTGCTGGGAACGGATCAGGATGTCGCCCGTCCGGTTCACCACATAGGAAAATCCGGTATTGTTATAGAAAGAAAGGGAAAAGCGTTCGGCGACTTCGGCCAGAGGCTGTGTCCTCTGGGCAAATCCCTGGGAACCGTCCGGCCACAAAAACCGCTCATAGTAGCCAAGGGTCCAGATTCCCGTATGGCCGTCTAAAAATGGCTCTCTGATTCCCCGGTCTTCAAATGAACGAAAGTTTTCCAGCTGATCCGCTTCCAGTTCAAACGGTTCTTCTATAAAATCCGTATACAAGTATCCGGTGTCAAGATTGACACAGATATGGGAGGACGACACATTGTTTGATTGCTGCATAGCTGATAAAAGGGCCTGATCATCATTGGGGTCCTTTACCGACAGCTCGTGCGTCAGCCAATGCAGCATTTCCATATCTTTCTCAATATAGATATCCAGAGCATGACGCCCCTGAGACGTTACCTCTAAAATATCTGTAACGGATTCGTTCCAAAGAGACCTCTGTACGCTGAGGATGTAATAAACCCCTCCCAAAAGAATGACTGCAAGTGATAAGATCAGCAGCAGTGCATTTTGTTTGTGCTTTAATTTCATAATTTATAACCCCTATTCCGTTTTACTCCATTCGTTGAGAAGTTCTTCCATATGAGAAACGGCAGCCTGCGTATCATCGCCGTTCAGCATCCCGGTAATGCATTGGCGGGAGAGATCCCAGATCGGAAAGTCTAAATTATCATCCGATCCGATTACGCTGCGTCCGTTGGTGAGATAGGGGCCGATGGACTGGATGGCCTCATCTTCTGCCAGGCGGTTTTCATTCAGCGGGCTGAAAGAGCTTTGGCTGTCTACGAATTTCCACATGGCATCACTTTGTGTCAGATATTCTACAAACTGTTTGGCTTCTTCTAAATGAGGGCTGTCCGCATTGATGCTGATGCGGGTATCCACATTGATCACCAGTACGCTGCCGTCCTCCATAATCGGATAGGGCCGCACTTCAAATGCAAAATCAGGCTTTAACTCACGCAGCCTCGGAACCGCCCAGGCGCCGGTCAGCATAAAGGGCTGCTCTCC
This sequence comes from Clostridiaceae bacterium, assembly GCA_018378255.1. Classification (GTDB taxonomy): domain Bacteria; phylum Bacillota; class Clostridia; order Lachnospirales; family Lachnospiraceae; genus CHH4-2. The sequence goes on from JAGZXV010000088.1 coordinate 18,846, forward strand.
CTTGGCAAATGAAACCAGATCATCCTTGGTTTTTGCGGTGAGAAGTGCTTCTTGCGGATCCACCCACCCCTGTTTGATCATCTGTTCCACCAAATGAAAACCAGGACGGAGTGTTTCGGCCAGATCTGCATAAGCTTCATTGAAAATTTTGATCTTATCCTGGCTGTTTTCCTGCTGATAGTACGGGAGCAGGGACTTGGCAAGAACAACGGTTTTTAGGGAAATATCATTATTGGCAACAATCGGAGTGATGCCCTGTGAGACAAAATAATCACAGACTTTTTCAAATTCCGACAGATTTTCCGGTATCTTTTGTTTATGCTGTTCCAGCAGATCCAGATTGCAGTACAGGCCAAAAGCAGAAATGGAGGTGGGGAGGTAGTGGATCGTTCCATTTGCTGTCATCTGGCTTTTGGCCAGACCACTGAAGTTTTCAAGGGTGGACAGGCCGGAGAGATCCGCCAGTTTGCCCTGTTGTCCGAATTCCAGAACCCGCGCATGATCCACCATAAAAATATCATCTCCATTGCCGGTGGAAAGCCTTTTTTCCAGAATGTCAAAATATTCCGGACTTTTAATGCTGTCATAGGAAATGGATATCTGAGGATATTCATCCATAAAATTGTGAAGTGAGTCCTCGATTGCCATGACATTAAGCGCTTCGTATTTGAAACCGAAAAAAGTCAGGTTTGTTAATGGTTCCACATCCTGTGCAGGTGTTTCAAAAATGATATTTTTCCCTTGCTGGGAAGAACAGCCGGCCAGTATTCCTGCCGTAAGGATGAGTATCAGGGCGGCTGAGAAAATACACCTTTTCTTTTTCATGATAGGTACCTCGTATTCAAAGCATTTCGAAACTCTATATAAATGTCTGTATCATTGTAATAGAATGTTAAAAGGATGATTTTTTGTAACAGTTCAGGACTGCGGGAAAATTGGTGAAGGAAGGGGCTTACAAGCGAGCTTGATGCGCCTTTCTTCACCAATTTTCACATCGGATGGACATCCGATGCTTCTTGACCGGCTTTTTCGGCCAAGAAGATGAGCCGTTCTGAACAGTTACAATTTTTTATGTCTTCTATTGTATCATGGCACGGGAGGCAATACAAGAAAAAGTAGAGATATAAGAAAAAGGATTTGGAAGATAATCACATAAAGGCAGCCCTTTGTTTTTCTCCTTTTTCTACAGGAATCTGACAAGATCATTTGATAAGATATGTCATGAATAGTTGACTTCTTATACGTATATGTTATACTATAAACAGTACACGTTAGAACATATAGCAGATATAAGGAGCAGAGGATGGAAAGTAAATACAGGAAATTATACAATATCTTGCTGGAAAAGATCGAAAAAAAAGAGTATAAGCCAGGGGATAAGCTTCCCTCAGAGGGAGAACTGATGGAATGTTACGGCGCGTCCAGGGATACGGTGAGAAAATCGCTGAATCTGCTTGTGCAGGATGGATATATACAGAAATCCAGAGGAAAAGCAGCGATTATCCTGGATAAGAACAAGTTCAATTTCCCTGTGTCTGAGATCGCCAGTTTTAAAGAGATTTATAGAAATTCAACATCGGTGGTGGAAACTCTTGTGGAGAACTTGGAAATAGTGAAGGGAGATTCAAAGCTTATGGACTGCCTTCAGCTAAAACCGGAAGAAGAGGCGTTTTCCCTGGTCAGGATAAGGAAGATTGACGGGGAGCGGATTATCATAGATAAAGATTATTTTTCCAGAAAGACTGTTCCCAACCTGCCTCTAAGGGCGGCTCAGAATTCGATCTACGAATACCTGGAGCAGGAGATGGGCCTTAAAATCGGGTTTGCCATGAAAGAAATTACGGTTCACCCGGTAACGGAAGAGGATCAGCAGATGCTGGATTTAAAGAGTTATGATATGGTGGTGGTGGTTAAAAGTTATACGTATTTGGAAGATTCAACGCTGTTTCAGTATACGGAATCCAGGCATCGGCCGGATAAGTTTAAGTTTGTGGATTTTGCTAAGAGGAGGGTGGAATAGATGCGGTAGATCTTTGGTTAGTTGAGTAGGTAACGCCGTGAATTCAGGGAACGCGGGACGGATGGAAAACCGGGCTGTGAGAGGGGTGTCTCCAGGGAGGCGGTTCCAGGCCCGCAGGAGACCGGGGTATGGTCCGCAGTTTCAGCTCATGGTTCCGGCCGGGGCAGCTCTAGAGTGGAAAGGAACAGGTAGGGTACCGAGTGCATTCATTGAGAATTTCTGAAGAAATTCTCAATTCAGGCTCTCTAAATCGCTGACTTTGAGGTCAGCGATTTCCCCTTCCTGTTCCTTCCTTTCCACCCAAGAGCTGCCGACGGCCAGAACAAATCGCTGAAACCGCGGACCGTACCCCGGCCTCCTGCGGGCCTGGAACCGCCTCCCTGGAGACACCCCTCTCACAGCCCGGTTTTCCAT
>JAGZXV010000089.1 GCA_018378255.1 Clostridiaceae bacterium
CCTTTCAGGCCTCTCTCGGCCTGAGCGGAAGTTTAAAAGAATTCTGTCTCTATGCCGGGCGCAAAATGATGGATCATATCTATGTCCTGCCCGGGGGAGGCGAAGGACGGGAATTCGATCTGGGGAAAAACTGGGAAAGCATGATTCATTTTAACTTCCTGGAAGATCAGGGCAAAAAGCACCGGAACCCGCTGGATATGATCGTCAGAGGACAGTTTTTCGAATACCTCAGCGTTCTTTACCATGAGACTGGGGATTTAAAGGTTCTGGATTCTTTTGAAGAGATACTGAACGTGTTCTTTGAAACCTATCCGCTTAAGATCGTTGACGGTTCGCCTTCCACAAACCGTTTCCAATATACAGAGGACCGTGACGTCATGAGCGCCGGCTGGCTGGCAGTTGTTTACACCGGCCTGTTTTATACAAGGATTCCATACGAGATCCAAACAGACCTGGCATTTGAGATCCTGAAACGAATCTGGTTTTTAGGCATTCAGTTCCGCCGTTTTGATGAAGACGGCTACCGGCCATACAATCATCACATGTGGGAACGGGGGCTTGTACCATTTATTTTAGGCGCCATGTATCCAGAAATCCCGGATTTTGCGGCAATGAAGGCTCATGGAGCCGAAACCGTATGCCGCCACATTAAAGAAGACTTTAACGTATCCGGTGGATACAGCGAGCACTCCATCGCCTATTGGTCCGGCGCCGCCGTGGGAGAAATGCTCTACCGCGGCATCTATCTGGCCCGCTTAAACGATGAAGTCCTTTTAGATGAGGAAACCAGAAACAGGATGGAACAGACCTTTAGCATCCTGGCTTTAATCAGCCCGCCCGGAGAACGATACCCGTCTCTTGGCGACAACGGCGGACCTATGACGGAACCGGTTTTAAATCTCGGCGTGCGGATGATGGAGCACAAAGAATGCAGGCAGGTACTGGCTGCCCGCCGGGCTGCAAAAGAAACTTGTAATGGCGATGCCAGTTTCGGCGGCCAGACTTTAGCTCCTCTTGATTACTGCAATGACCAGGCCGGATTCGTCTGCGCCAAAAGCGGCTATACGCCGGATTCCAATTATATGCTGATGTCAGCCAAGGTAAACTGCGGATACTGTGGGCACAACCACATGGATATGCTGTCCATGTTCCTCACATTCCACGGAGAAGAGATCATCGGTGAACCTTATGTAAACCTTATGTACCACCGCGTCCGCATGAATTCGGAAATCCGCGGCTACATGTACAACATGGCCTCACACAACACGGTGCTGGCTTACGGTACCCCCATTCTTCCGAACAGGATGTATGCTAATAAATGGGGCGTCCTCCGCACGCCGTCGCCGGTTACCGATTCATTTTCAGCCAAAGACGGCTTTTATGTGAATGCCTTCCACGACGGCTATACCTTCTGCCGCCATCAGAGGGAAGTCCTGTTTCACAGGAGCCGGGGCGTTATCATTTCCGACCATATTCTGAGGGGCAACCGGATTGAAGGGGATCATATCCAGCGTTGGAATATGATGCCCGGCGTGCAGGTAACCCTGCTGGATCCGGATTCCGCCCTGGTGGAAAAACGCGGCGTAAAGCTTCTGTTTATATGGACCGGAGCCAGCCACCGGCTGAGCCTTTGCAAACCTGAGCTTCTCTGCCCTGAAATGATTCCAGATAAAGAGGAACTGGCAGATATCATTGACGTCTCTTTCCACGCCTCAGAGGAACAGGAAAATCAAAATGTAACCGTAACCTTAAACCTGATGATTTTAGATTTAACCGGAACCGACTCTGGGGAAGAGGGAATTGCCGGCGAACAGACAAACCGGCAAAAAGATGGAATATCCGAGGAACGGCTGAATTGGTTAAAGGATGGAATATCCGAAGAACGGCTGAACCAGCTGAAAGAAGAGGCCCAAAAGCTTGCCGGACGTTTAAACCAACCGGAAACCCTGGAACAGTTTCCGATTTACTGATTACAATACAAAGACACAGATCAAGAGAGGATATAAGACGATGAATAGCCAAACATTTAATTCCAAACCGGAAATCACCGCCGAAGAGGTAAAACAGGCATTGGATACCTGCGTTATGCTGACAGAGAGCTGTCTTCCTGAATTTTCCGGCCAGTTTAAACACATTTTTTCAGAAAACGGATTCTACCGGACCGCCCCCAATGAACAGTGGACCAATGGCTTCTGGACGGGACAGCTTTGGCTGTCCTATGAGGCAGACCCTAAAGACAGCTTCCGTCAGGCCGCCCTCACCCAGGTAGAGAGCTTTTTAAACAGAATACAGACGGGAAACCACACGGATACCCACGATTTAGGTTTCCTCTACTCCCTTTCCTGCGTAGCGGGCTATAAGCTGACCGCTGATGAAACTGCCAAAAAAGCCGCCCTCATGGCTGCCGATAAATTGAAGACCCGTTTTCATGAAAAAGGGCAGTTTATCCAGGCTTGGGGCGCCCTTGACAATATTAAGAATTATCGTTTAATTATCGATTGCCTGCTGAACCTTCCTCTGTTATACTGGGCTTCAGAAGTGACCGGGGACGAGAGCTATGGGAAAATCGCCAAAGCCCATCTGGAAACAGCGTTGAAAGTCATCATCAGACCTGATCATTCCACCTATCACACCTATTATTTCGATCCTGAAACAGGGGAACCGTTAAAAGGCGTAACCCACCAGGGATATTCAGCCGACTCGGCCTGGGCCAGAGGACAGTCCTGGGGCGTGTACGGCATCGCATTGAGCTACAGATATACGAAAAATCCAAAATATCTGGAACTGTTTGACCAGGTAACCGGATATTTTCTGGAACACCTTCCGTCCAACCTGGTTCCTTACTGGGATTTCATCTTTGAAGAGGAAAGCAGTGAGCCCTGGGACTCTTCTGCCTCAGCTGTGGCCGCCTGCGGTATGCTGGAAATGGCAAAATATCTGCCAAAAGAAAAAGCAGATTATTATACCTCTGCTGCCAAACGCCTGATAAAAGCGCTGAAAGACCTGTGCGCCGTAACATCTCCTGAGGAATCCAACGGCCTCCTTCTTCATGGAGTTTATGGAAAAAAGACGCCTTTTAACGATTGTATCGATCATGGTATTGACGAATGCAACCTTTGGGGTGATTATTATTATATGGAAGCATTGACCCGGCTCTCTAAGGACTGGAACCCTTATTGGTAAAATCGGATAATAAAATGCTTCGGAACGGAGGAAAACATGAATATCATTACCGTAATGTCAGACGAGCACTCCTATCAAATGATGCAGTTCGTCGATCATTCCATACTAAAAACACCAAATCTTGACCGCTTAGCCGCAGAAAGTACGGTTTTTGACAACTGCTATACCCCCTGTCCGGTCTGCGCTCCCGCCAGAGGCAGCTTCATTTCCGGGCATTATGTAAACCGGATCGGTACCTGTGATAATTCCACCCCCTATGACGGCAAGGTTAAAGGGCTGTCCCATCATTTAACAGAACATGGGAGACAATATATCTGCATCGGGAAAACCCATTTTCACCATGAAGGGGATTATGGCTTCACTCATGAAGAATTTGCAGGATACATGCACCGGCCGGATATCGGCTGTTTCTTCCGCGACCGCAAAACCGGGCGCGTGGGAGCTGAAAAGAGATTTGAAAAAATCGGGCTTAAAACCGAGGAAAGCTATGACGACCGGGTTTTAAACGCCAGCCTTTCCTGGCTGGAGGAACATGGAAAAGAAGAAAACTGGAATCTTTATATCGGTTTTCTGGATCCCCATTTTCCCTTCTATGTGAAAGAAGAAAACTGGAATCATTTTTCAAAGCTGATCACCGAGGTTCCGCAGGCCTTAAAACCTCCTTTCACCTCATTGAACGAACCCTTAAGCTGGCTGAGGACTTACTTTAAATGTGAAGACGTGCCGGAAGAAACCGTTTTGAAACTGCTGATCGGTTATCACTGTGCAATCGCAGAACTGGATGAGCGTTTGGGAATCCTGCTGGATAAAATTGATGCACTCGGACTTTCAGACAGCACAGTCTTTTGCTATACCAGCGACCACGGAGAACAGTCCGGTTACCACGGCATGTGGTGGAAATGCTGTATGTTTGAACAATCCGCCCATGTTCCGATGATCGTAAGGGTTCCGGGACAGAAGCCAAGAAGAATCAGCGACCCGGTAAATCTCGTTGATTGGTTCCCAACCGTGTGCGACTACATGGATGTCCCCATTCCAGAGGGATTGGATGGACAAAGCCTGAAACCCTACATCGAAACAGGCAGTAATGAAGCCCATCAGGATTTCGCTTTCAGCGAATACAATGCCCATGGAATCCCTTACGGCATGTTCATGATCCGCTGGAAACAGTACAAATACGTTTATTTCTGCTACGAAAAACCACAGCTCTTTGATTTAAGCAGCGATCCGGCCGAGGACCATTCCCTGTTAGAAGAACATCCTGATGATCCTCAGGTAAGAATTGCCGCGGAAGAATGCCACAAGCGGCTTCTCTCCGTCTGCAATCCCTATGAAGTGGATTTAAGAGCCAGAGAGTTTCAGCAGAAAATGAAAAAGGAATTGGGAATCGTGGAATATAATACGGACATGGGCGCCTGTCCCGTTCCCCATCCGGAAGCTGTGATATAAAAAAGATTTATTTACATAACTCTGCGCCGGAAAGAGAGGTAATTTATGGGCGGTCTATTTTCAATCGAAAACCCTGTATGGCGTTTTATAAACAAACTGCTTCATGTGCTGCTGCTGAACGTTCTCTGGATCGTCTGCTCCCTCCCCCTTTTCACCATAGGGGCTTCCACCACGGCAGTATATTATGTGACCTTAAAAATGGTGAGGGATGAGGAAGGTTACACAACGAAGAGCTTTTTTGACGCTTTCAAAACAAATTTCCGCCAGGCAACCGTGATATGGCTGATCCTGGCCGCCGCCGGCGCCTTGATTGGCGCCGATCTGGCCGTATATATGAGATCTACATCCATCAGCGCCTTAGGTATGGTTCTCATGGCGGCATTTTTCGCAGTCGCTGTGATATACCTGTTTATCAATATCTATGCATTTGCGCTGCTGGCCCGGTTTGACAATACCATTCTAAAAACCCTGAAGAACGCCTTCATCATGTCCATCCGCCACCTGCCGTCCAGCATCTCGATGATAGCATCCAATATAATCCTGACGGCAATAGGGTTTCTGGCATTTCCGCCGATCCTGCTGTTGGGGATGCCGCTGATGGCATTTATTAATTCCTGGTTCCTGGTGAGGATTTTTGACCGGTATCAGGTAAGGGATTGAATATAATCCCGCTTCCCAAGCTCCTCCGCCAGACACTGCAGGAAAAGATCCGTTACCATCGGTTTTTTCTCTTTTCCCAAGAGATAATAGATAATCCTTGGCGGAGGGCCGTCTTTTAATTCCCACACATTCAGTCCCAGTTTACTGCCGATTGCGTCTCCCACCGAGGCCGGCATAACCGCCCAGACATTCTCTCTCTCCAAAAATCCCTCCAATAAAGACATCTGGTCTAAGAATACTTTAGGCTGGGATGCAGGGCCAAACCAGTAATCATGCCAGATATCATATTCCGGGTTCCAGGGCAGACGCACCTCTTTATCCGGGTCTAATTCTTCCGGCGATATCTTTTTATCATTGTTCCCGCCGGAAAACAGACCATTTTGCAGACAGACCATGGGTTCCCGGAACAGGGGAATGGTCTCCACATGCTTCGAAAACATAGCATCGGAGATGATCGCGATATCAATCTCCCCCTTTTCAGCATACCCATAGGCCTCCAGCGAATGGTAGTTGTGAAACTGCAGGCTGATTTGCGGATTCTCATCCATAAAAGCCCTGAATACCTCCGGCAGCAAATAAGTGCTGACACTTCCTACGGAGGACAGATTCAGCGTATGGTTCCGGTTCAGATCCGGCAGATTTTTTGCTTCATTCCAAAGACGTTTCAACTGTTCCGCCACCGGAATAAATCCCCGTCCTTCTGCTGTGAGTTCAATAGAACGGACACCTTTGCTCCTTATCACCAGACGATACCCCAGTTCCTTTTCTAAAGTGCTTAAATGGCGGCTCAAAGCCGGCTGGGTAATATACAGTTCAGCGGCAGCCTGACTGATACTCCCATATTTTACAATGGCAAGAAATGCACCTATCTCTGTTAATGTCATGCTTATCCCCTCTTTTAATATGTCTTTTTAGTTATATTATACCGGCCAAATAAGCATTATTCAATGATACTATTCCATGGTATATTTCTATCGGAAACAAATATAGAGATACTCATCGGGAGAAAACTTCATGGAAAATAAAAATCTGACTTCGGGAAATATTAAAATGCACCTGGCAGCCCTCACCCTGCCTCTTTTGGCGGGTAATATCCTTCAGCAGTTTTACAATACCATTGATACTGTTATTCTGGGCAGATATGCTGGTATGGATGCATTTGGGGCCGCAGGCGTGGCTGGTACGGTAATGAATCTGTTTATTTTCATCCTCAGCGGTTCCTGCAGCGGAATGACCATACTGTTCGCTCAGTTTTATGGGCGCAGGGCCATGGACTCTTTCCGCAGGGAGGTCTTTCTCACACTGGTATGGGGAAGTATATTCACCCTGGGATTCAGTTTGGCTGCCATCTTTTCAACGGTATCCCTGCTCGAACTCATTCATACCCCTTCGGCTGTGCTGCCTCATGCAGGAAATTATCTCTATATCATATTTGCGGGTCTGCCGGTCACCTATCTTTACAACCTCTTTTCTTCCATTCTGAGATCGGCAGGCAATACAAAAGCCGCCCTCCTCTTTTTGGCGGCGGCTGTCTGCGCAAATATAATGTTTGATTTTATTTTTATAGCAGGCGCAGGTATGGGAACCGCAGGCGCGGCGCTGGCCACCGTTCTGGCACAGCTCATTTCTGTCCTGCTCTGCATCATTTATATTAAAAAATATTATCCTGAACTCCTGTTTACGAAAAATGACATGCGCTGCGACAGAGCCATGGCCGGCCGTACACTTTCTTTCAGTTTTGCAGCCGCCCTTCATCAGTCCAGCCTATACATTGGAAAGCTGATGGTACAGGGAACGGTCAATTCCCTGGGCGCCGATGCAGTGTGCGCCTACACGGCCGCATCCAGAATCGAGGGCTTTGCCAATTCTTTTGGTGACAGTGGAAGCCAGGCGCTGTCCGTATTTACTGCACAGAACACCGGAGCCGGAAAAAAGGACCGGGTACGCTCCGGGTTAAAAAACGGTTTTATGCTGCTGTTCTGCCTTAGTCTGATTTTAAGCCTGGTCATGTACGCCGGAGCAAAACCTCTGACCGCCCTTCTGATCGGAAATTATAAACATTGGCCGCTCATGGCCGGAACCGATTACCTTCAGGTGATATCGCTCTTCTATCCCCTCTGTTTCATCGGAAATGCATTCGTTGGCTATTTCCGCGGCACCGGCATGGTAAATATTCCGGTAATCGGGTCTGCCCTGCATATCTCCATCCGTGTCCTGCTGTCCTGTCTTCTGGCCCCCAGCCTGGGCCTGCCCGCCGTTTCCCTGGCCACCGGGGCCGGATGGGCGGCAGTAGTCACATTTTTCCTTTTGCTGGCGCGCCGTCTGAAAAAACAAGAAGAGTGAGGATCAATCCGGCCGATCCTCACTCTAGAGTGTGTTTGAAAATTGCTTTCCGTCAGATGTGCGTCATAATTTGTGGGAGATTTGCCCCGAATGAAGGGCGCATAGCGGGCTATGTAACCTGAATTCGGGGCAAATATACCGCAAAGTGGAGCGTGCAGATGGCGGAAATGAATTTTCAAACACACTCCAGTTCTCATTCGCCCTGGTAGACACAAACTCTTGCCCGTCCGGCCTCTTTAGCCGCATACAATGCGGAGTCACTGTGGCGGATCAGTTCATCAATATCCAGATCCCGTCCTCCCGCCTGAGCGATTCCCACGCTGGCCGAAAGCGACTTCCAGCAAGGTGACTTTGTAAATTCTTCCCGCATCCGCTCTAAAAGCTTCTGGGACTTAACTGTAAGTTCTCCAATATCCTTTTTTCCCAATATCGCAATCAAAAATTCATCGCCGCCAATCCGGGCAATAAACTCTTCCGGGAAGCACTCCTGCATCAGCCGGGCCGTCATGATGAGAGCTTCATCCCCTGCCTGGTGCCCAAAATTATCATTCACACTCTTAAAATGATCCAGATCCAGATATAAGAGGGAGAATGTCTCTTTCTCCTTATTATCGCCTAAAAACCGGTAAAGGCTCCGCCTGTTATTCAACCCCGTAAGGAAGTCCGTATTGGAGTTGCGCAGAATCTGCTGTTCCATAGCCCGCTCCATGGTGATATCGCGATAAATACAGATTCTTCCTATCTCGTTCTGGAACACATCATAAATAGGCTCTTCATGAAGTTCCAAAAGCCGTTCCATATCATCTTTATTACGCTGTATCTTAACTTCCGGATATCCCTCGCCCCTGTCTAATGTCTCGTCTCCCAAAGCCTTATATGACCAGGCCTCATAACTTTTGCCGATGATATCTTTTCCCGATACATTAAAATATTCTTCAAATTTGCTGTTGGCGTTGATCACGCGCCCCTCTTCATTCCAAACCAGAATCCCAAACGGCATGCTGCGCAGAATGATCTCCATCTCCGCCCCTTTATTTTCCAGGTCCGTTATATCGTGGCCGATGCCCACAGTCCCCATAATCCTGCCGTCTTCACCGATCAAAGGGGCTTTATATGTATTGAACTGCCTCATTCCATGCTGGCTTTTTACTGCCTCTGTGGACTTGCATTTCTTCCGCTGGGTTAAAACGTATTCATCCGTTTCTTTACAGACAAACTGGCCTTTCTCAAATTCTTCCTTGGAAACATCCCAGATATAGCAATGGTCCTTCCCCGTCACATCATCTTTCGGCTTTCCCACAATATTGCAGAAAGCATCATTGACTTTCACATGAAGACCTTCCAAATCCTTAAACCACACCATATCAGGAATGCATTCTAATAATGTATCCATACATTGTTCCGAAAAATGATGGTCTTTTTCCAGCTTAATATGCTCTAAAGTCTGCTTAAAACGAAGGGTTATCAGCTTTTCGTTAAACGGTTTAAACCAGATATCACAAATACGGTCCCATATTCCGGCAAAACCGTTCTCCATCTCCTCCGGTTTCGTGCAGATTATGAGCTTCCCGTCGCAGTTATATTCAGAAAAAGAGGGATCCATGATGATAAGATCCGCTTTCACAGTTTCAACCAGGTCTGATGAACCCATTGTTGAAATAACGCAGTCAACCCCTTCCGGTAACGGAACCCGGCTTAAAAGTTCTTCCAAAACCTTTGTCTCACTTAAAATTACGATATTGAACAAATACCGATTCATACTTCCCCTCCTGAACTGCACCCCGAAACAACACTTATCTTAATACTAACTATACTACACGAAATTGGGAACGTCTATATTTTAAATTACCTAATTAATGGAAAATCTTAAAAATTTTTAGATATATAATACAATGCATAGGTTTGTTGTCCCTCTGACTGATATATGCTAAAATAAAAGCCAGAAAATAAGGGTGGTGACGAGTGTATATGGTATTGTTAATTCTGTTTTTAATCTGCGGAAAAGTATATGCCTCCTACCGAAAAGGTGATAAGGCCGATGCTGTATTCTTTGGGATTGTTGGAGCGGTATTGATTGGGCTTTTTCTGCTGCTTTCTGCGCTTTGAGACGTGGGGAAGAGATTTTTTTTTAACATGAAGCGTGAAGGCTTTTTCAAAAAAGCCTTCACGTTTTACTTTAAAGCCTCAAGGCTTTTTCAAAAAAGCCTTCACGTTTTACTTTAAAACCTCAAGGCTTTTCGCAAAATCCCTTCACGTTCTATGTAAATCCACTCCCCCATCTCTCCCGCCAGTCCCCAGTCTGAAAATACAATAATTTTTTCTTATTGATTAATTATTTCTTATTATTATACTTTATTGTCACATTCTGTTATACTGGAAATATATGTCATTAACAGAAGGAGGATAAGGGTCAATGGGTTACAAAGTAAGCTATGAACAGGCGGATAAGATATTTAAAGACCTCAGTGAAACGTATGAAATATGGGCTCCCAAACGGCTGAAAGGAAAGGGAAGGTATTCCCAAACCGATTTAATCCGTTATGAAAAGATCACAAGCGCAGAGGAGATTGAATACAAAGAAAAGTCGGATTTTCCGGCAAAAGAGGTACTCAGTCCCATTACACAGTCTCTGTTTTATTTTACGGAAGACGAGTTTATCGAAAGCAAGACTTCTAATAAGAAGCTGCTGATCTTCATGCGTCCCTGTGATATCCACGCCCAGCACCATCAGGAACGGATTTATCTGGGTAACGGCGGGTTTGAGGATATGTATTACAAACGGATGAACGAAAAGGTAAAGATCGTGATGATGGAATGCACGGAAGGGTGGGATACTTGTTTCTGTGTCAGCATGGGCACAAACCGGGGTGAAAATTATGCCGCTGCCGTCCGTTTTGAAGACGATAATCTGATGTTCGATGTAGCTGATAATGACCTGACGCCATATTTTGACGGCATGGAGGAAAATGGTTTCAAGCCGGATTACATAAAAAAGAACGAACTTTCCGTAACCATTCCTGAAATCCCTGACAAAGCAGTTCTCACCAAACTGAAAGAACATCCCATGTGGCAGGAGTTCAACAAACGGTGCGTTTCCTGCGGAGCCTGTACCGTAGCCTGCAGCACCTGCACCTGCTTTACCACCACCGATATCATTTATAATGAAAATTCAAATGTAGGCGAGCGCAAGCGCACGACCGCATCCTGCCAGGTAGAAGGCTTTTCCGATATGGCCGGAGGCATGTCTTTCCGCCCCACCGCCGGAGACCGGATGCGCTACAAAGTGCTTCATAAATTCCATGATTATAAAGCCCGTTTTAACGATTATCACATGTGCGTAGGCTGCGGGCGCTGTATCGACCGGTGTCCGGAATTCATCTCAATTGCGGCAACGGTAGACAAGATGGCAAAAGCGATTGACGAAATCACTGCAGAATGATATTGAAAATAGATGGAGGAAAAGATGAATAATATCATAAAACCGGTTGCATGCAGGATTATGGATGTAAAACGCGAAAGCCTGCATGAATATACATTTAAAGTTGAGACGGACATTAAACCAGAACACGGCCAGTTTTTACAGCTGTCCATCCCAAAAGTAGGAGAAGCCCCTATATCCGTCAGCGCGTTTGGCGACGGCTGGATGGACTTTACCATCCGCTCCGTCGGAAAGGTGACCGATGAAATTTTCTCTAAAACCGCAGGAGATACTCTGTTTTTGCGCGGCGCCTACGGAAAGGGCTGGCCGGTTGACCAGTTCAAGGGAAAACATGTAGTTTTCATCACAGGAGGAACCGGGCTTGCTCCGGTCAAGAGCATGCTCAATATGTTCTTTGACCAGCCTGATTTAGTGAAGAGCGTACACCTGATCTGTGGTTTCAAAAATGAGGACGGCATCATTTTCAAAAATGACCTGGACCGCTGGAAGGAAAAGTTCACCACAATTTATGCTTTGGACAGGGATCAAAAAGAAGGCTGGAACACCGGCTTTGTAACAGAATTTGTGGATCAGATTCCATTTGAAAGCTTTGATAATGATTATGCTGTTGTAATTGTGGGGCCGCCGCCCATGATGAAATTCACCGGACTAAAGGCGGTAGAATGCGGTGTGCCGGAAGAGAAAATCTGGGTATCCTTCGAGCGGAAGATGTCCTGCGCCGTAGGCAAATGCGGACACTGCCGTATCGACGAGGTATATGTATGCCTCGATGGACCGGTATTCAACTATACCCAGGCCAAATATCTGGTGGATTAAGAAAGGGGCGGATCGGTTATGAATTACGATATTGATATTAAAAAGGTACGAATTAACTGTTTCAGACAGTCCAAAGTCAAGGGTGAATTCATGCTTCAAATGCGTGTACCAGGCGCTTTGATCCAAGCAAAGCACTTGAGTATGGTTCAGGAAATCTGTGAGCGCTGGGGCAACGGTACGTTCCATATTGGAACAAGACAGACCCTCAATATTCCGGGAATCAAATACCCATATATCGAAGAGGTCAACAAGTTCATCAAAAACTATATCCAGGAAGTAGATGTGGAAATGTGCAACGTGGATATGGATGTGGACGATTACGGCTATCCCACCATCGGAGCCCGCAACATCATGAGCTGTATCGGTAATGCACACTGCATCAAAGGCAACGCCAACACCTATGAACTGGCGCGCAAAATTGAAAAAATAATATTTCCTTCCCATTATCACATCAAAATCGCAGTTGCCGGATGCCCGAATGACTGCGTTAAGGCCAACTTTAACGATTTTGGCATCATGGGTGTTAATAAGCAGGACTATGATATCGACCGCTGCATCGGCTGCGGTTCCTGTGTGGATGCCTGTCAGCACCATGCAACCGGCGTATTGAGCCTGAATAAAAATGGCAAGATCGACAAAGACGCCTGCTGCTGCGTAGGCTGTGGCGAATGTTCCCTGATCTGCCCAACCGGAGCCTGGACCAGGAATACCAAACAGCTGTACCGCGTGACCTTAGGAGGACGAACCGGCAAACAGAATCCGCGAGCCGGAAAGCTGTTTATGAACTGGGTAACGGAAGATGTGATCCTGGCCATGTTCGGCAACTGGCAGAAATTTTCCGCCTGGGTGCTGGATTATAAACCGGAATATCTCCATGGCGGCCATCTGATCGACCGGGCCGGTTATAAAGAGTTTAAGAAACGGATTTTAGAAGGCGTAGTTCTGAATCCAGAGGCCAAAGTGGCCGACGATATCTTCTGGGCGGAGAATGAACAGCGTGGTAATATGCACGTGATGCCAGTTTCCCAGCATAAGACGGCCGGACCTCAGGAGTAAAACTTTACTGCCTGCAGTGTAAAATATAATGCTAAATAAAAAAATCCCTTGTATTTACAAGGGATTTTTTTATTACGGCAGACGGAATACAGACGAACGTCAGATCCCTAAGATATAATTACACATCATAGCATACCAGACACATATCATTTTAGACCTGTACCATTGCATTTCCAGCAATCACCAGACCCCTTGCAAGAGCTGCAATCCGAAGTATTTCCCATAAAAGTATATCTTCCAATACCGTCACAAGTAGGACAGCTGCCCAATCCTTTACATACAAGGCAAAGCGATGCGGTAGTCGGTGTAATATTTGATGAGCCCTGGTTTGAATAATTATATGCATTGGCTGGTACTTCATAGTTATAATTTCCGCCGGAATTGTATTGTGTACTATAGCTGTACTGAGGTTCTTTATCTTCCTTTTTGCCTTCAAATATCACGTTTATCAGACTCGCAAGAATTCCTACACATAGTATAAACAGAAAGATTTTTTTCATAATGGCCTCCTTAAATTTTATAAGATAACTATATCATGGCAATTATGAAAAAATTTAACTTTATTCCGCTTTCATTTTTAGTTAATATACTGCTTATGCCTATTATGGACTGCATGTTTATTAATGGCAGTGTAGCACTATCTTGTTGTGTCGATATCCTCATACCCTAATTCTACAGCAGCTAATTCTGATAGTACTCATTTGTTTTTCCTGTCTGTAACGTAAAGAAAAAGGAACAATCTTGTTCGACTGTTCCTTCTCGAGTGCCGGCGACCGGAATCGAACCGGTACGGGCGATTAGGCCCGCAGGATTTTAAGTCCTGTGCGTCTGCCAGTTCCGCCACGCCGGCAAAATATCAATATAAAATTTTAAATGGGCGGAGGTGGATTCGAACCACCGAAGCGAATCGCAGCAGATTTACAGTCTGTCCCCTTTGGCCACTCGGGAATCCACCCATATTGCTCTGACAAGCAAAGATTATCTTATCACAGCAATATTAAAAAATCAAGCATTTTTTATCATAGAACCATATCATAGAACCATGCACCATTTTTAAAGTAGAACGTGAAGGCATTTTTAAAAATGCCTTCACGTTCTACTTTAAAAAAAATCAGTATAAAAGCCCCACCAACCCGGTTGAAACAACCGGAATAAAGGTAATAATCAGAAGACAGATAACCAGAAGCGCATAAAACGGCACAGCCTCCTTGATAAAGTCCTTCGTCTTGCATTTTGTAATACCGCAGGTAACAAACATCAGTGTCCCCATCGGCGGTGACAGCGCGCCAATGGCGCTGTTAAAAATATAGATCATGGCAAACTGTATTTCGTTCACCCCATATGCCGCCGCAACGGGAGCCAGCAGTGGCACCAGAACGATCATAGAAGCCGTACCTTCTATAAACATCCCTATGATGAGCAAAAAAACATTTACAAACAGTAAAAAAACGATCTTATTATTAATAGTTGCCACCATCCATTCGGTCAGCGCCTGAGGGATTTTTTCTTTTGTTAAAATCCATGAATATACAGACGCCGCACCCACAATCAGCATGATGGTACAGGTGGTTATACAAGTCTCTTTTATACTCCCAATAAAATCATTCATTGTCATTTCACGGTAAACCAGGCCTAAAATCAATGCATAGATAAGAGCTACTGCTCCGGCCTCAGAAGCGGTGAATGCACCAATCCTAATA
Source organism: Clostridiaceae bacterium (assembly GCA_018378255.1). Taxonomy (GTDB): domain Bacteria; phylum Bacillota; class Clostridia; order Lachnospirales; family Lachnospiraceae; genus CHH4-2. The sequence goes on from JAGZXV010000089.1 coordinate 14,647, forward strand.
CCGCCTATAATTACAATCGGGAGCATAAGAGGCAATATTGCCGGCTTCGTGGATGCCCATATTTCTCTTCTGATCAGTCTGTGTGTCCGAATCGGCTTATAGCCCCGTTTCTTAGACATTACCGATACAAGAACCATTAGAGCAATACAGAGTAAGATTCCCACACCAATCCCTGCCACAAACAGTTTACCGATCGAAACCTGTGCAATGCAGCCGTACAGGATCATGGCAATTCCTGGCGGAATTAAAGGGGTAATAATCGCTGAGGATGCTGTCAAAACACTGGAAAACTCTTTTGAATAACCCTTTTTCTCCATCTCCGGAACAAGCAGCTTGGCCTCCATGGCAGCATCCGCAATATTGGAACCGGATAAGCCGCCCATCAGAGTTGAAAGAAGGACATTCACCTGGGCCAGCCCGCCGTTCATCTTTCCGGTAACGATTTCGCAGAAATCCATAATACGCCGGGTTACACCGGTACAGTTCATCAAAGCCCCTGCTGCCGCAAAAAACGGTACTGCCAAAAAAGTGGTGCTTTCGCCTGAAGATATCATTCTTTGAGCAAAAATAATATCATTTACATTTGGATTTGCAACGAAATAAACGGCCGCACCACCTAATATAGAGATAAATACAGGCACCTTTAAAAAGAGCAGCACCAGCATTACAACTGCGGAAAGTATAATAATCTGATTCAATTATCTCCCCCCTTTCTTCCCATAAGCCCTTTGATTTCGTAACTTATATAGCTTAAAATCATCAGAGCGCAGGAAAGAGGCGCCACAAAATAGACGGCTGAATATGGAATTCGGAGCACTGGAGTTAAGCGTCCGTTCTTAACAAAAAGCAGGAAATATCCTATGCATTGTTTGAAAAGATAAGATAAAACCAATAAAACAATGATTCGAATCAGCCAGTTAATCACCTTCTGCGCTGATTTTGGAAGTGCATCTACTACCATCTCTATAGCGATATGGGATCCTGTACGGAAAGCCGCACCGGCTGACAAAAATCCGATCCATACCATGCACATGAGCTGAACCTCTTCTAACCAGGTAAAGGGATTTCCTACAATATAACGAAATACCACTCCTAAAAATGTAATCACAATTAAAATAATCATAATTACTGATGACACATATACATCAAGGTTTTTCATATAGCCTCCTGTTTTATCCGTTTCAACTGCCAGGATTTCTTTATTTTCCCATCGCTTTCATGACTGTATCATACAGGCCTTCCGACCATCCATAGCTGGCTGCTTTATCATAAAAACTCTGAGACATTTCTATCAGTTTCTGCTTGTCTTCTGAGGATACTTCTGTAAATGTCACTCCCATTTCATTTACCAGCTTATCTACATACTCCTCTTCCGCTGTCTCCTGCTGGTCATTATTATAAATTCCAGCTTCTTTTGCTGTTGATACCAGCCATTCCTGCTGTTCACCGGAAAGTCCGTCAAAAAAGCTGCTACCGCAAACCCAGATCGCAAAGTTGTAAATATGTGCATCTTTATATACATATTTTGCCGGTTCTGCCCACTGCATAGAATAAAAGGCCGACGTGACATTTTCCAAACCATCTATGGTCTTCGTCTGCAGCGCCTGATATACCTCACTTGCAGCCATTGGGGTCGCTGTTGCTTTAATGGCATTGATTGACTCAATCTGGACCTGATTATTAGGCACCCTTATCTTCATTCCCTTTAAATCCTCCGGGTGCTCAACAGGTGATACCGTAAGCAGATGGCGTTCTCCCAGTTTCCAGTTCGAGGCAACTATCTTGAGGCCGTTTTCCTGCAATAATTCGTCCTGACCTTTGTACCAGTCACTCTCCTGCAGTTTCCAACATTCGTCCCAACTGTTAAACAGATAAGGTCCAAATACAATTCCTAAATCAGAAGCGCCATATTCAGATAAAAATGCTCCGTCCGCTATGGTTATTACCTGCTCTCCTAATTGCATCGAATCAATTAAATCATTTTTATTCCCCAACTGGCTGTCCGGATATAACTCTAAAACGATAGCTCCTCCACTTTTTTCTTCCACTAGTTCCTTCCATTTTTCCACGGCCTGAGCCATGGGGTCATTCATGCTGTTCTCAAAACCAACACTGATAACTACAGCTTCCTTGGAACCTTTTGTCCCCTCTGCTGCCGATTCCTTTTCTGTTTCCTGTTTTTCGGTTTCCAGTTTCCCGCCTTCCTTAGAGGTACCTTGGCACCCCAGAAGGCTTACTGTCGTTAACATCGCTGCCGTTAAAAATAACCATGTTTTTTTCATACGCTTATTCCCCTTTTCTTTCATTTTTTATCTTTAGCTGTGCTTGTATAAATTCAAATATTTTATCCGTATTCTCCCTTGTCCTGAATTTAGAATCCGCATGTTTTGCCCCATCTATAATTTCAAAAGAATCCTGTTTCCGCCCTGCATCAATCAATGACTTCTGAATCGCATATGCATGTGCTAAAGGCACAATCCCATCGGCATTTCCATATTGCAAAAATAACGGCGGACCGTCCCGCTTGATATAGCTGCGCGGATCCGCTTTTTCTGCCAGATCTATCTTATCGCACACAGCGCCGCCAAGCAGTTTTGCCTCCGCCGAATCACAGGATGTAATATCTCCTGACGTCAAATCAACCGGGCCATACAGAGTAACCGCTGCTGCCGCTTCAGAAGAAAACCCGGCATTTCCCATACTTAAATCCAGCAGATCCTCGTCTCCTGACTGGGAAGCAATCATTGACAGGTGCGCGCCGGCAGACAGCCCCCATAACACAATCTTATCCGCATCCAGATTATATTTTTCCGCGTTGGCCCTCAGAAAACGGATTGCGGCCTTTAATTCATATACCTGAAGCGGGAACTGCCCATAAGAAGATAATGTGTAATCTACAGAAGCTACGGCATATCCCCTCTTTAAACCGTCCAGTACAGGCTCCATCCGTTCAGAACTGCGGCTTCCGTAAAACCAGCCGCCTCCATGAACATCCACAATTACCGGAAATGGCCCCTGTCCCGTATCCGGAAAATAAAGATCCAATAATTCATACTCCGTCTTTTCTGCATATGGAATACCAAGAACTTTATGTTTCAATTCCGGACGCTCTTTTGCCTCTGCAACCTCAGGATCCTGATAATCCGGATCCTGATAAATAATTATACTTTGTTCCATTACACCCTCCTCTTCATCCTGTATCTCTTATATGCATTTATGTTGTGCACAACTTGTATGCAAGTTGCTTTATAAAAAATAGGGTTTCATCAACCTACTCGCTATTAAAATAGCACAATTATATTAATATGTCAACATTGATTTTGTGCAATATAACAGCATTACTTCCACTGCAAGTTTTTCATCATGAGTTCAATTCCTTCATTTCTTGATTTTACCAGGTGTTCTGACAATAAGTCGGCTGCTGTATCATACTTCTTTTCCAAAATATAATTAATAATATTGATATGTTCTTTCTGAGATTCAAAAAAACGCTCTTCACGGTTTCCTGCAACCAAGGTTCCCATCCGGTAATTCTGATCGTACACATTCTTCACAAGGTTCGTAATAAATGTGTTCTTACATACTCCGAGAAGATACAGATGCAGCTTTTCCGACGTATCCATGTCATACTGCAGCACATTCTCCTGTTTATTATTAACCAGGTCCATACACAGCCGTTTAATGTCCTCCAGCGATCCGGCAGACATCTCACTTCCATATTCTCTGATCACATATGGTTCCAAAAGGATGCGGACCTCATAAATATTGTAAATCATTCCTGTAGTCAGCTCGCTGACCCAAATCCCCCTTTTGGGTACAATTTTCACCAGGTCTTCTTGCTCCAGACGGTTTAAAGCTTCCCTGATGGGCGTCCGGCTGCTTCCTATCTCATTCATCAGCTCATTTTCCGACAAAACAGCCCCCGGCATATATTCACATTCGATAATTTTTTTTCTTATCGTCGTGTATGCCTTTTCTTTTAAAGTTCCATGCTCCATTCTATTCCTCCATGCCGAAGCATTTTTTTGCGAAGGCGCGCGCTGAGAATTTCAGATACTCAGCTGCGATTCAAATTTGTGGCTCCGGCACAAATTTGGGTGTAAAAAATAAGCCATCAGGATTATTTTTCACACTACCACACCTTTTATATCTTTTGTATCTATATAAAATCTACAGTTATAATTTTCGCTTTTATAACTGTAGATTCCATCCGCCCTGTATGGCTTTATCCTCTGTCCTGTTCAGACATCAGAAGTATACCGGAGTTTCCACGCATATCCAGTTCAATCACTCCGTCTTTAACCTCAACCACCAGCCGGCCTGCATTATACCCTTTTTCCGTTGTCAGCATTACCCGGACCATGTTCATATCGTCCGTTATGCCGATTTCCCATACCGGAATCTTAACGCGGCGCTCCGATGCGCTGTTGTTGATCACTACCACGCATTTCTCCCGCTTATAAGACCTTCCATAGGCTATTAACTGCCTGTCGGCGGCCAATTCCTTTACAGAGCCTTTCTTGAGCGCCATACTGCGCTTGTGGATGGCGATCATATAGCGGTGGTACTCGATCAGCTCGAAGTTCTCTTCTCCCCAGGGATAAGTCCTGCGGTTATCCGGGTCCGTCCAGCCGCACACTCCCGCCTCGTCCCCGTAATAAAGGGTTGGCGCTCCCGGCCATGTCATCTGGATCATCACCGCTTCCCGGAATACGCCGTAGTTGATGCCCACAGACGCTGCTTCCGGCCCTGCCGTACCGATCCGGCCCACCGTCCGGTTGGTTCTTGTCAGGAACCTGGAATGGTCATGGTTGGAGAGTTCATTCATGGCCACCTGGAGAGACGGTGTCTGCATCCGGCTCATATGATAATTCATGGAGCGGAAAAAGCTCTGTCCGTCTCCGAATAAGCTTCCGTTATATTCGTCACTGTGCTTTTCCATACCCGTTAAAAACCAGGTCACCGGCTCCATAAACGCATCGTAATTCATCACAGTATCCCACTGGTCCCCCTGGAGCCAGCTGCTGGGATCTCCATAATGTTCCGCCAGAATAACGGCATTGGGATTGGCCTCTTTTACCGTGTTTCTGAAATCCCGCCAAAACTGATGATTGGTTTCACTGGTATGGCCTAAATCGGGGCCACATCCAGCCGCCATCCATCCACACTGTACGGCGGCGACACCCATTTTTTCGCAATCTTCATGATATATTCATAGAGTTTAGGCGATTCTTCGTAATTCAGCTTAGGAAGGGTGCTGTGCCCCCACCAACCGTCATAATTACCGTTATAGGGCCAGGCCTCGTCATTATAAAACTTAAAAAAGGTACGGTATGGGCTGTCTTTGGAGATGTAAGCCCCCGGCTCATAACTGCCCTGGCGCTCATAGATTCTCTCCCGGTCAAGCCATTTATTAAATGATCCGCAATGATTGAACACTCCGTCAATGATCACTTTCATTCCCCTTTTATGGACTTCCTCCACAAAGCGGGCAAAAAAGTCATTGCTGGCCTCCAGATTCTCTTTATCCGCCGAACGGATCATGTATTTGGTAGCTTTATCATTGTTGGGAGAGTTCTCCTCTACCAGTTCGCCGCCGTCTTTAACAATCACGCCGTAATGCGGATCAATATAATCATAATCCTGGCAGTCATACTTATGGTTGGACGGCGATACGAAAATAGGATTGAAATAAATCACTTCTATCCCGAGATACTGCAGATAGTCCAGTTTATCCCACACTCCCTGCAAATCTCCGCCGTAAAAGCAGCCCACATCCATGGTGGACGGATTCTTCTTCCAATCTTCCACACGGTAAACCGGCCGGCCGATATAGATATACTCGCAGCTCTGCACATCATTGGTAGTATCTCCCCGGTTAAACCGGTCCACAAAGATCTGATACATCACAGCCCCTTTTGCCCACTCGGGTGTATGAAACCCCGGAGTGATACGGAAGCTGAAACAGCTTTGGATATCCGCCGTAGCTCCCAGCCTGTTATAGTAGCAGACCTCCATCCCTTTCATAACCTGAAAGAAATAATTTTTCGGCACGCTCCCCGCGTCAACCCAGGTCTGGTAATAATCAAATAACTGATCTGCATCATATTTTATCATCTCTGTTTCAATGTAGTTATCCGGTTCTATATAACACACACGATCCGCGTCATTCCTGGCAGTACGGAAACGCAGCCGGACTAACTGCCCCTCATCCGGCTCAGGCGGCATACGGTAATCCTCTGTTTCATCGCAAAATAACGCTCTTCTATTAATAGCATTCTTAAGATTATCCATAAATCAAGCCCTTCTTCGTAATCTATTTCCCCTCCCCTTCATTTTAAATGATTGAATTAGAATATACAACAGAAATATCCACCAGTTTTCATATACCAGATTCCATTATATTGTCCAAATTCGTAACTGTTCAGAACAGCTCATCTTCTTGACCGAAAAATCCGGCAGAAGATATATTCCTGCCGTATAAGTAAAAGAGCCAGCGGGGTAGCTGGCTCTTCTAGGAGAAGGTATTTCGTTTCTTATGGGGTGTAGCAAAAACTATATAATGTATTGG
>JAGZXV010000090.1 GCA_018378255.1 Clostridiaceae bacterium
GGTGCTTACAAAAAACGGGGACAGAGCGGTGCTTTATCTGATGTGCTGGATGAATGGGTATGTACTGCTCAGGCTGTTTAGTATTGTCAGTATCCGGTTGTAGTGGTATATTATTAACGGTGAGTTTTTAACATAAAGGGTGAAGGCATTTTCGGAAAAGCCTTCACGTTTTATGTAAAACGTGAAGGCTTTTTCGAAAATGCCTTCACCCTTTATGTAAAAAAATATAACAGTTCAAAGGAGATTTAACATGGGAAAGATAAAAGTTACAGCTTGTGACATAGAAGGATTATATGTAATCGAACCAACCGTATTCAAGGATGAAAGAGGCTATTTTGTGGAAACATATAACCAGAATGACTTTAAGGAAGCCGGTTTAAATATGGTGTTCGTCCAGGACAACCAGTCCATGTCGGTAAAAGGTGTTTTAAGAGGCCTTCACTTCCAGAAACAGTTCCCGCAGGGCAAACTGGTCCGGGCGGTGCGGGGAACCGTATTTGATGTGGCAGTGGATCTCCGTTCCGATTCGAAAACATATGGCAAATGGTTTGGTGTTGAATTATCTGCGGAGAATAAAAAACAGTTCTACATCCCGGAAGGCTTTGCCCACGGATTTTTAGTGCTGTCCGATGAGGCTGAATTCGCTTATAAGTGTACGGATTTCTATCATCCGGGCGATGAGGGCGGACTGGCCTGGAACGATCCGGAAATCGGCGTAAAGTGGCCGGTTACAGAGGATATGAAACTGATCATCTCTGAGAAAGACCAGAAGTGGGGCGGACTTAGCGAAACATTCAAATTTTAAATGAAGAGGATAGCAGGATGAATTATTTGATATCCTTATTGAAGGAAATTGTTAAAAAAAGGAAATTGATCTGGGACCTTTCCAAGGCGGATTTTAAAAAGCGGTTTGTCGGCTCTTATTTTGGGATCGTGTGGATGTTTGTCCAGCCGCTTGTGACGGTGCTGATCTATTTCTTCATCTTCCAGGTAGGGTTTAAAAGTGAACCGCCGGTGCCGGATGTGGCTTATGTGGTCTGGCTGGTGCCTGGAATTGTACCCTGGTTTTTCTACAGCGAAGCATTAAACAGCGTGACCAACTGCCTTCAGGAGTACAGTTATCTCGTAAAAAAGGTAGTGTTCAGGGTGGAAATACTTCCGATCATCAAACTGGTGTCCTGCCTTATGGTTCATGCCTTTTTTATCATGATCATGCTGATCATGTTTTTCTGCTATGGTAGATTTCCGATGGCAACCTGGGTGCAGATTCTGTATTATACGTTTGCGGCGTCTATGCTGGCGCTTGGGATCGGTTATTTCACCTGCGCCATCAACGTGTTCTTTAAGGATATGGCCCAGATCGTCAGCATCTGCCTGCAGTTTGGCATGTGGCTGACCCCCATCATGTATCATGAATCCCTGTTTGCGCAAAAAGCGCCCTGGGTGGTGCCGGTGCTTAAACTGAATCCGTTTTATTATATTGTGGCCGGATACAGGGACAGCATGCTGACGGGTAATTATTTTTGGGAGCGGCCTACGCTGACCGTTTATTTCTGGGTGTTTACGGTGGTCGTATTTTTGATTGGATTAAAGGTGTTTAAACGGCTGCGGCCTCATTTTTCAGATGTGCTGTAAAGGCTGTACGGTCAGACATTGGCAATGGAGGTAAATATGAATAAAAATGATATTATTATGATACACGGAACCGATTATAAAAATATGGCGAAAAAGGTTCTGGAACAGGCGGATGTGGCAGCGGACATCGGAGATACATCCAAAAAAATTGCGTTAAAGCCCAATCTGGTCGTGGCAAGAGATCCTTCCAGCGGGGCAACTACCCACGCGGAACTGTTGGCGGGTGTGATTGAATACCTGCAGGAACATCATTTTACAAACATCTCCATTATGGAAGGTTCCTGGGTGGGAGACAACACCCAGTCCGCATTCTCAGCCGCCGGTTACAGGGATATTTCTAAAAAATACAATGTTCCCCTGGTGGATCTTCAGAAAGACACTTATCAGGAATATGATGCCAAAGGAATGAAGATCCGTTTGTGTGATAAGGCGGCGGCTGTGGATTATATGATCAATATGCCTGTACTGAAAGGCCATTGCCAGACCACGGTAACCTGCGCGCTGAAGAACAATAAAGGTGTGATTCCCAATGCTGAGAAAAGGCGTTTCCATACTCTCGGTTTACATAAGCCCATCGCCCATTTGAATACCATCGCTAAAAATGATTTCATACTGGTGGATAATATCTGCGGTGATCTGGATTTTGAAGAGGGCGGAAATCCGGTAACCATGAACCGGGTGCTTGGATTTAAAGACCCTGTACTGTGCGATGCCTTTGTGTGTGACTGTATGGGATATGCTGTGGATGAGGTCCCCTATATCCGCTTGGCGGAAAAACTGGGAGTTGGAAGCGCGGACACGAAAAATGCCAATGTGATCATGTTAAATGAAGATGTCACAGGAAACCGTTTCAGAATGACCCACCGGGTTCAGAAACTGGCGGGATATGCTGATGCAAAGGATGCCTGCAGCGCATGCTATGGCTCCCTGATCTATGCGCTGGATCGTTTAAATGATTCCGGACGCCTGCATAAAGGACTGCCTCAAATCTGCATCGGGCAGGGATATAAAGGAAAGAGCGGAGAGATCGGTGTGGGGCAGTGCACCTGCGGGTTTAAAAAGAGTTTGAAAGGGTGCCCGCCTAAGGCCATTGATATTGTGGAGTTTTTGGAAAATGAGTGGTAGAAGGAGGCGCAAAGCTGCATCCGGCAACAGTCTGTGAATTGCAGGGATAATTGCAGGGACAGAGGTGTTGGGTGCCAAGGTGTGAACAAATAAAGGTGAAGTTGAATTATAATAAAGGTACAAAAAGGCAGTTCACTCCAACGAGTGGCCTCCAAGTTAATAACTTAATGAAAAATAGTCACTATGCTTGGTGGGCGGGTGACTATTTTTTTGTACCTACAATCATAACAACAAGTACTCTATGAGCACTTAGCCGATAATATTTTTTCTATATCATCCAACTGTTCTTTGCATGTGACCCGGTAGTGGATCCAGCCGCCGTCGCCGCATGGATATTTATTGTCTATATATTCCTTGGTATAAGCCTGTACGTCACCATACACGGTTTCATACTGTCTGTCCGACAATCTCACCATGACTGTAAACGCATTATGTTCTGCAAATACATTGCATAAAAGTTTTCTTTTTTTTCTATGGGCAACTCCCCAGCCATATTGATTGCCGTAAGGAAAGGTGATTTCCCAGGCGGTGTCATAGGTTTCGGATAACCATTCATTGAACTGGGTGAATAACCCGGCAGTTTCGCCGCAGTAGGCCGTCATGTCTTCCAGAGAAGGTTTCTCTTGTTTGTTCAGCATTCTTTCATACATATTCAGTCTCCGTTCCTTCCGCTTTTTAAATTATTATAGTAGTATTTTCCGTATTGGGCAACAGAAAGCGTATTTAGTTAAAATATTGTAGTAAATCTAAAAATATCTTAGTTGTAGCGTCCATTTGGCTCCATTATAATGAACTCAATACAAATACAGGAGGTATTCACAGATATGAAAAAAATGTCATTATTGCTCGGGGGAATGGTGATGGCCCTGTCCATGACAGCGTGTTCATCAAAGGCGCCGGAAGCGCCAAAAGCAGCGGAATCCCCAAAAACAGAACAGACATCCGCACAGGGGAATCAGGGGACAGAAGCAGAAGGGAAAAATGAAGCAGGCGGGGAAAAGCAGAAGGTGGTTTACTGGTCCTGGCAGCCCACAGATAAACAGATTGCGGTTTTAGAACCGGCGTTTGAAGCGGCTTATCCGGATATCGATCTGGAATACTGGAGAGGAGAACTGCCTGATTACCAGAAAAAACTTCAGGTCGCAATCGCTTCCGGCGAAGGCCCGGATCTGATGGGAATGCAGACAGGGGCCATGCTGAACCAGTATTCTAAATTTTTAGAGCCCCTTGATCCCATTGCTGACGAAATGTTTGGAGCGGGATGGGAAGATGGATATCTGGAAAATGCATTGAATGAATGTAAGAATGCAGACGGCAGTTATGTGGCTCTTCCGGTCAATGTAAGCGCACAGCAGTTTGTAATGTATAACAAGACGCTGTTTGACGAAGCGGGAATCACAAAGACACCAGAAACTTATGAGGAGTGGAAGGAGATTGTGGAAATCCTGAGAGGCAAATATCCGGATATCGTTCCGGTAGTTTACGGCGCAAAAGAAGCGGATAAATGTGTGGACATGTTCAATGCACTCAGCCAGCAGTTCGGGCCAGGAAAGTTCTACGAAGCGGAACAGGGAACCATTCCCTGGACAGACCAGGTGTTTGTGGACACCATGACCGCCTGGAAGCAGATGTTTGACGATAAGATCTTCCAGGACGGTGCAATCGGGCTCCAGATGTATCCGGATGCGTCTATCAAATATTTCTTTGACCGGAAAGCAGCTATGTTCATGACAGGTTCCTGGCAGACCGGCGCATTACAGGAAGGCGGCCCTAAATATAATGGAGCTACCAACAACGATGAATTTGGAATGTTCATTCTGCCTCAGATCGGGCCGTCGGAGCCTAAGGCCGTAGTAAGTACGGATATCGCGGTAGCGATCAATAAGGATGCGAAGAACAAAGAAGCCGCCAAACTCCTTCTGGATTTCATGATTCATGGAGAAGGAAATCAGATTATGGCCGACCAGTTGAGCGGAACTTCTGCCAAAAAGGACGTCAGCCCCCGCACCCTGGATAATTTTAAAGCCGAATCAGAGAAGGCCATTGTGCCATATACAACAGAAAAGATCCAGGAAAGCGCCGGAAAGAGATTCTTAAATGACAAGGAACTTGTTAACGCTTTGGGCGTAGCCATGCAGGATGTGGTTACAGGAAAAGATATCAATAAAGCCCTGGCTGAAGTCCAGAGCGCATATGAGAAACTAAAATAAAATCAATGATGATTACAGGTGGTGAATATTTTGAAATTTGGAAACAAGGCTACTCCCTATCTTCTGCTGCTTCCCATCTTTCTGGTAAGCGGATTTATACTCTATTATTGCATTGGATATACATTTTTTACAAGCTTCCATGAATGGGACGGGATCAGCAGCGACATGGCGTTTGTAGGACTGGAAAATTATATAGATACTCTAACAGACCCTACGTTTCGGATTGCGCTGAAAAATACGCTGATATTTTTTGCAGTGACCGTATTCATGCAGGCAGTCATAGGGCTTTTGCTGGCCGTTTTGCTGAAAGAAAGATTTCATGGAAATATTGTTTTTAAAGGCATCTATTTTCTGCCTGTAATCATGGCTCCGGTTGTGCTGGCTACTATATTCAGAATGATTCTGGATACCAATATCGGAGCGCTCAACACAATGCTCCGGGCTGTGGGACTTGATAAATTGGCCGTTTCCTGGCTGGGAGATCCTAAGTTTGCGCTGTTTTCCATCATCTGTGTCAATATCTATAACTGGATGGGATTCAGTATGATGACATATTTTGCCGGCCTCATGGCAATTGACGAGCAGATCTATGAATCGGCGAAACTGGATGGGGCGGGATTCTTCAGAACCCTGTTTTCCATCACGCTGCCCATGTTAAAGGGGACTACGGCCAGCCTGGTCATGCTTGGAATCGTGGGATCTTTAAAGACATTTGATATCGTCTTTCTGATGACAGGAGGAGGGCCGGGACGTTCCACCGAGTTTTTGACCACCTTCCTGTTCAGAAAGTCTTTAGATGAGTATAACGGCGGCCAGGCGTCTGCCATCGGCATCATCATTCTGGCAATTGCTCTGGTCATGGCGGTGATCCAGAACAGGGGCTACGAAAAGTCACAGTTTGAATAGGAGGGCAGGAGATGAAAATGAAAAAAATATGGAAATGGATTATTTTGATCCCCGTCGCCCTCATTTGGTGTTATCCGCTGGCAGTGGCTTTTTCAGAATCGCTGGCAATTAACGGTTTTGGCAATTACGGAGCCATTTTCCACCATCCCAAGATCAATTACTTCAGAATCTTGTTTAACAGTTTATTCGTTTCTGTTGTATCCACAGCCATTGTGGTTGTGCTGGCTTCTCTGGCGGCCTATGCGTTTTCCAAGTTCCGGTTCCGGGGGAAAAAGGTGCTTTACTATCTGCTGGTGGGATGTCTGACATTGCCGCCGGCAGCGATCATGGTTCCGCTTGTATTTTTTGGTAAGACGTTTCATCTGAACAATACCTATACATCCCTTATCATCATCATGGCGGCATTTCATGCTCCATATATGATGGTTACCATGAAGAACTACTTCGATACGATCCCTGATGCTGTGCTGGAGGCTTCTATTATTGACGGCGCATCCAGCATGCAGGTGTACAGAAGGGTAATTCTTCCTCTGGGACTTCCGGCCATACTCAATGTCTGTCTCCTCAGTTTCATTTACTGCTGGAATAATTATCTGATCCCGCTGATTTTTATTACGAAGACGGAGAAATATACGATTACGCTGGCTACCACCTATCTGACGGATTCGGGAAATATGACCATGGAAATGCAGGCTCAGCTGTATGCATACCTGATTTTGGCGATTCTGCCTTCCGTCCTTCTATATATCTTTTTAAACAGATATTTCCAGTCTGATATGACATCAGGGGCGGTAAAATAAAGGAGAATAAATATGGAGAGAAAACCCAACATTTTATTGATTGTCGGAGATCATCAGGCTTATTACGGCCATGAGCAGAGTTATGATATCAAGCGCCCCCATTATCGGAAACTGGTTTCCCAAGGGGTTGATTTTAAGAGGGCCTATTGTTCCACCCCACTTTGCTGCCCTTCCAGAAGAAGCCTGGCAACCGGACTTTATGCCAGCCATCACGGCCAGATCAACAACCAGGTTTCTGCGGATTTTACCTATGACACTTATATGGACCGGCTTAAAAAAGAGGATTATGATATTTTCTATTACGGAAAATGGCATGCCGGAAAGGGGACGCCGTCTGATTTCGGCGCGGAGGGCGTCTTTAATGGGGACTATGGTAATCCCTACCTGATGCCGTCTTACCAGAAATACCTGGAAGAAAAGAATCTGCCGTTTCCCCGGGCATTTGTGGAACATAACTGGTGCACGCCGGAATGGATTAGTGATATAATGGAAAACAAAGAGTACCGTCTGGACAGGGAAACGATGAATGAGTGCGTATCCGGGATACTCACCACGCCTAAGGAAACCCATGAAGCATTTTATCTGGCTTATGAAGCGTGCAGGAAGCTGGAAGAATGCAGGGACAGCCCAAAGCCGTTCTGCATGAGAGTGGACTTCTGGGGACCTCATCAGCCCTATTTTCCAACAAAGGAATATGCGGATTTATACAACCCCGGGGAAATAGGCGTATACCCCAGCTTTCACGATGACCTGAGCCAGAAGCCGGATGTATACCATTTTGAAGGCGGCAAAGGAATCAGTGAGAATTACAGGATCATAACGCCTAACCCGGTAGCCTGGGATGTCTGGGCGGAAACGCTGGCCAGATGTTATGCGCAGATTACGCTGACGGATGAGGCAGGAGGTATGATACTGGATAAACTGGAAGAATTGGGACTGGCAAAAGACACGCTGATCATATGGACTGCGGATCACGGAGACGGGATTGCCTGTCACGGAGGTCATTTTGATAAAGATGCCTATATGGCGGAAGAGGTTCTGCGCATTCCTTTTGGCATGAGATTTGACGGCCGGATTCCGGCAGGTGAAGACAGCCAGGCTCTGATTTCCAATGTGGATCTGGCTCCTACTGTATTATCCGCGGCGGGCACCTGCTTTTCACAAAAGGTGGATGGGCGTGATCTTTTATCCCTTTGGAGAGAAGGAACCCAGTGGAGAACGAATGTTTATGCGGAAACTTTCGGACACCATTTTAAACACCGGGGATGGGTGCTGACCGGAAGAAAATATAAATATGTAAAAAATAAAGACCAGATAGAAGAACTGTATGACTTGGAAGATGATCCTTACGAGATGAAAAATCTCGCTCTTGATACAAGCTATGGCGCCATATTGGAAAGAAAACGCGGGGAGTTGGAGGAATTCCTCAGAAAGGAGATGGCATGAAAAAGCCAAATATTCTCTGGATCTGTACAGACCAGCAAAGATATGACTGTCTGGGGTGTTATGGCAATGCCAAACTGGATACGCCGAATATAGACCGCCTGGCAGAGGAAGGCATGCTGTTTCGCAATACATACTGCCAAAGCCCGGTCTGTTCTCCGTCCAGAGCGTCATTTCTTACAGGAAGGTATCCCAGAACCTGCGGCGTAAGGCAGAATGGCCAGCGGATCTCCCAAAAGGAAGTCCTGATCAGTAAGATATTCTCAGACCACGGATATACGGCAGGACTGGCCGGTAAGCTTCATATCTCCCCCTGCCATCCAAGTGTGAGTCCGGATTATGAACCCAGGATTGATGATGGCTACCGGGTATTTCATTGGTCCCATCATCCTGATTTTTATGGGAAGAAGGAGAGCAACTGGCCCTTAAATGAATATAATATGTGGCTGAATGATATGGGAAAAGCCTATAACAGGGTGCCTTATAAAGGATCGGAATACGTGTTTACCGGCATGGCGGCAGAGCTTCACCACAGCCATTGGTGTGCCAAAGAAGCGTGTAGTTTCATAAGGGCCCACGGCGGTTATGATAACCCATGGTTCTTTTCCCTGAATTTCTACGATCCCCATCACGATTTCGACCCTCCGGCGGATCTTCTGGAAAAATACATCAGCCGCCTGAGCGGGGAGGATCTTCCAAACTACCGGGAAGGGGAACTGGAGGACAAGACTTATGTGGAAAAGCGGGACCATGAAGGCGCCTATGGCACGCCGGGATTTTTCAACTATAATGAAATGACAAAAGAAGACCATCTCCAGATAAAAGCCGCCTATTATGCCATGATTGAGATGGTGGATACAGAAGTGGGCAATGTGATCCGGACCTTAAAGGAATCGGGACAATATGAGGATACAATTATCATTTTCACTTCCGACCATGGAGAAATGCTTGGCGATCACGGCATCTATCTGAAAGGACCTTATTTTTATGACCCTCTCGTAAAGGTTCCTTTGATCATCAGCTATCCGGGCCATGTGCTCCCAGGGGTTAAACGGGAGGCGCTGGTAGAACTTTTAGATCTGGCGCCCACCCTGCTTGATCTGGCCGGGGTTGAACAGGAGCTTCAGATGCAGGGAAAGAGCCTGGTTTCTCTTCTTGAAGACGAAAGCGCCCCGGATCATCACAGGGACGCGGTTTATTCGGAATACTATAATTCCATGGGAAACCATAAGGACTGCAAGGCATATATGACCATGGCTGCCAACAGGCGGTATAAATTGGTCTACAGCCACAGCACTGATGAGGCGGAGCTTTATGATCTGGAACAGGATCCGGAGGAACGGGAGAATCTCTATAACCGCCCTGAGGCGGCGGAGGTAAAGGTGAAAATGCTGGAGACCATGGTGAACTTAATGGCATACACCATAGACCCTCTTCCGGTGAGGGAAGCGATGTATTAGGGTTTATTCTGCGGCAGGGTATCAGGGCGCCAAAGCGGCCCGGATCATTCTGTCAGCGTGATTTGGTGTGATAATACAGAGGGAAATTTGGGGGAGCGATGAAACATAGCATTAAAAGAAAGCTGCAGCTGAGTTTTACAGGTATTTTTATTGTTCTTATCATACTGATCTGTATGGTCTGGCATAAGATGATGGGAGACATGGCCCGGGAACAGGCGGTCACCTATTTTAAAAGTACGGTCAACTCTTTGAATGAGGAGTTTGACAGCCTTTTAAAAGACACCAATTATATCAGCTTGATTTTATCGTTTAACGCTTCCGACCAAAGCCCGATTTTAACAGAACCTGATTATATTGAAACGTATCAGCAGTTAGAGAGGGACCGTATCCTGACGAGAAGCGTTAACGACTTTTATTCTTACAGGAGCTATATTTCCAGCATTCTGCTCTGTGGAACCAACGGAAGAAGCTTTTCCAACGGTGTGGCGCTGACGCCGGAAGAACTGGCTGCCATGCCATGGTTTGAAGAGCTTGACCAGTCCGGAGATTCTGGTATTTTTATAAAAACACATACCAACTACAGCCCGGAAAAACAAAAGAAAAGTTATGTGATCTCGGTTGGCCGCAAATTATGGTCTAATGATAAACACATCGGCTACCTGCTGGTCGATATCTCTTATGATTACATCAATAAGCGGCTTTCCCAGGCAGTGACGGATGACAGCGTATTGATGATTATGGATGACCAGGGCGGGCTGATCTACAACAGCAAAACGCCTGTTGTACCGGCAGAATCCATTTATGATACGGAATTTGGGAATCTGACGGGCTATTTGTCGTCCGGCGAGGACCAGTTTGAGGTGGAGACCGGCGGGAAAACGTATCTGGCGTCCTATAAAAAGTCGGAATACACCAATTGGACGACTTTGTGTCTGATGCCCATGGATGCGATTATGGGAGATATCAATAAGACGCTCAATATGACTCTGTTACTCAGCGCCGCATGTTTAATCATTGGAATTCTGCTGATCGGGGGATTCAGCCGCTATTTAACGAGAAATATTCTGAAACTGAAAAGTTATGTGGATCATGTGGATGCCAGCGATTTAAAAGAGGTTCCCCTCATCGAGTCAGGAGATGAGATTGAGGAGCTGGGGGCCAGTTTTAATCAGATGATCAAACGGGTGAACCAGCTCATGATCGACTTGGAGGAGAGAAAGAAGAAGGAGAGAAATGCGGAGTTTCAGGCGTTGTATGCTCAGATATCGCCTCATTTTCTCTCCAACACCTTAAATACCATCCGGTGGATGGCGGACCGCCAAAAAGCGGGCAATATCAGTGAATTGACCGCTTCATTGATCACCCTTCTGCACTACAGCATGAAGAATAAAAACCAGGTGGTCACTTTAAAAGAAGAAGTGGAGTATATAAAAAATTATCTGGTCATACAGGAATACCGGTATTACGGGATGTTTGACGTGATATTTCAGGTGGAGGAAGAGGCTGAGAGCTGCTGCATATTGAAATTCATAATACAGCCATTGGTGGAAAATTCAATCATGCATGGCATTGCAAAATTGCAGAAACAGGGAAAGATACTGATCTCTGCTAAAATTGTTAACGGCCGTCTGATCATCCTGGTGGCGGATAATGGAGTGGGATTTTCCGTGGAAAACTACAAACAGCATAAAACCCACCATATCGGAATCGATAATGTAAGGGAACGGATTGAACTGTTTTACGGGAACGGATATTTCTTGAAAATTGAGAGCAAAGAGAATTTTTATACTAAGGTGACGATGGAACTGCCAGTGATATATGAACGTGTATAGGGGGGAATAGGATGCTGCAATTGATGATCGTTGATGATGATGCCTTGATGTGTAATCAGCTGGCGGCTCTGCTTTGCTGGGAACAGCTTGGGATAGAGATTGCAGCCTATGCCTCTGACGGACAGGAAGCGGTTCAAGTTTTAAAGCAGCATGATATCGATCTGGTACTCACGGATATGGATATGCCGAAGATGAACGGCGTGGAATTGATTGAACACATCAACGTTCACTACCCTCATATCCATGTGATCGCATTGAGCGCCTATGACGACTATCACTATGTCCGGGGCAGCATGAAATACGGAGCCCATGACTACGTGTTGAAAAGCAGGCTTTCTAAGGAAACCATGGAGAATCTGATCGCTGAAATTGTAAAAAAGGACCGGGCGCTGGGGGATTTAAAAGACCATGTGAGTCTGACCTACGACCAGCTTCTGGAATCATTTTTCAGCCGCCTTCTGAAACCTGGGGATTTTGACCGGACGCAGATCGGCAATATTATCAACAATCTGAATATTAAATTCAACCGGGATTGTCTGGCTGTGATGTTGGTGGATTACTATGCGGAAGCGGAGGACGAAATGCTGAACCGTTCCCTCTTTCATATGTGCCAGCAGATTCTGGGCGAAGCGGATTTCGTCCAGCCGCTGAAGACGGAAAAATGCAGATTCTGCTTTATCCTGTCCTTTAAAAACGAAACCAGCCAGGCCCAGGTGCTTAAAAAGCTGGAAATCTGGGGACGAACTCTGATCAGTAACGGAAAGAAATTCTTTAATGTTTCCCTTAAAGTCAGCATTTCAGATTTGTGCGGGGATATTTTTAATTTGTGCCGTTATTATGGTCAGGCGGCGGAGCAGTCTTCAGTATTCTTTTACGAAGAAAACCAGGAATTTGTGACACCCTGGACTTATGTGAAAAAGAAAGAACATGGCTGCGGGACAGTATCATTTCCTGACCGGAAAGAATGCAAGAAAATGATAGGGGAAGGCCGGATCGATGATCTGAAACAGTTCTGGTCCCATTTTTTTGAGCAGGCCGGCAAAGGGAAAGGGCCGATTGTAAAACTGGTAAAGGGGCTGCGAAAAGAGCTGGACTGGATCTTCCTGATCGCGGAGGAACAGGGGGTTAAGAAAGCATATCTGCTGAACGGAAACGGCCGTCTGGATGAAGAGATGGGGAAAATCAGAACTCTGACACAGTGGGAAACCCTGTTTCAAACCATTTTAGAACGTTTGCGTGAGGCACTTTGTCCTGATTTTGGCTGTGAGAATTATCATAAATACACAAAATATATACTCAAAAAGATCCATACCCAGTACTCGGAGCCTTTATCTTTAACGGATCTGTCCGGGGAACTGGGGGTATCGTCCGCCTATCTGAGCAATACATTTAAAAATGACGTGGGTACGGGATTTAACGAATATCTTAATAAACTGCGCATTGAAAAAGTGATCGAGGCGATAAAAAACGGAGACGGTAAGCTAAAAGATATTGTGGAGCGTGCGGGATTTCAGAATTACAATTATTTTTTTAAGGTATTCAAAGAATATACTGGTGTCACTCCGGCCCAGTATTTTAACTGATATCTGTATGGAGGAAAGACGATATGGAACTTAAAAATCCACTGCCCATCAGCAACATTGGGGACCCTTATGTGCTGTTTTACGGGAACCGGTATTATCTGTATGCAACCAGCCACTTTAACGGTTTTTACTGTTGGACGTCTGATGATTTGGTCCACTGGGAAAAAAGCGGCATCTGCTATCGGGCTGCGGAAAAGAGCTTTGGAAACAGCTGTTTCTGGGCGCCTGAAGTTTATGAATTCTATGGCCGTTTTTATATGTACTACACGGCCCAATGGAAAATATATGAGGAAGAAAGCCTGCGGATCGGCGTGGCGGTTTCCGATAATCCGTTAGGACCGTTTGAGGATGTTCTGGATCAGAAGCCGATGTTTGATTTTGGATATGGAGCGCTGGATGCCCATATATTAAAGGACGGCAGCAGGAATTATCTCTATTATTCCCGCGCGGGAGAAGGCCACTGGGTGGACGGCGCCAAGGAGTCGGATATCTATGTGGTGGAACTTGGAGATGATTTCATCTCTGTAAAAGGATCGGGTAAACTGATTCTCAGGCCGGAACAGGACTGGGAGAGAAACAGTGGAGCCGTGAACCAGTATTGGAATGAAGGGGCATTTGTTATCAAAAAAGACGGAAGATACCATATGATGTATTCTGCCAATTATTATGCTTCCAGGGAATACGGGATTGGGGGAGCAGTGGCGGATTCGCCTATGGGGCCGTTTGTAAAATATGAGAAGAATCCGATTTTGTGTACCAGTGAAAGAATATCCGGCCCCGGGCATAACAGTGTGGTGAGGAATGAGCGGGGGGAGTATTATTGTGTTTATCATGCACATACCCATTATGATAATCCCAGCGGGGACCGGCAGGTTTATGTTGCGCCGATGGGATTTGAAAATGGGGAAATCAGGGTTTATGGGTGAGGGGCATCAAGTTTTTTTACATCAAGCGTCAAGGGATTTTCGAAAAAGCCTTCACGTTTTACTTTAAAACCTCAAGGGATTTTTGAAAAAGCCTTCACGTTTGATGTAAAAAATCCCTTAGCCAGGAACAAACCTGAGTAGTGTTCGGAAAATAAGCGGTTGGAAACTAAATTCCAGCCGCTTATTTTCTGCTCATCCCGGCATTCGTAATTATCTTCTTAAAAAGGTAAAATGTTACCCGTTTGACTTTTCCAACCACTGATATTAGAATGAAAAGAAGTTCAACTGTAATTTTACGCACAAAAAGCGCTCCGGCATGGAGGAAATGATATGAGGCAGTTAGAAGAATACTGCATGGAAATACGCTATATAGACGGAGTTGAAACTTATCTGGTTGATCCTAAATTTTACAGGGAGATTGCTGCGGCAGGTTACTTCAAAATCATTTGATAATATTAAACAGTGAGATAAAGTAAAAAAATAACGGAGGAAAAGCAAATGGTGGATTTAAAGGATTTGCAGGTGCAGATCTATAAAAACAAAGTGGACCACGGATTTAATTTGGATAATATTGAATATGAATTTTGCCATGCTTATGGAGAACTGGCTGAAGCGTATCAGGCGTATTTAAAGCGCAAGGATGACTTGGGGGAAGAGCTTGCGGATGTTGCTATCTATCTGCTGGGCATTTCCGAAATTCTTGGAATTAATTTGGAGCAGGAAATATTGAAGAAAATTGAGAAGAACCGTAAGCGGATATATAAAACGGTTAATGGGGTAAATATTAAAGTTGAGAAATAAACGGCTGCTCTGATTTACAAGAACTGAAATAATTGACGGAGGTAATTTTCTATGAAGAATAAATTAGCAGCTGCTGTTTTGTGCATTTGCATGCTATTGCCGGCAACCGGGTGCGGAGGAGTTTCGGATATTAAGGCCCAGTCTGAGGACAAGGCCGAAACGTCAGTTTCCCTTAAGCAGAACCAGGAGGAAAACACGACGCAAACTCAAGACCAAACTCCGGAGCAACATAATTATTATGAAGAATTGATAGCTGCAGCAACAAAATGCATCGTAAATAAAGAGTTAGAAATACCCGCAGGCTGGGATTTCAGTACCGGGTTGATAACGGCCGGTGCCTATGGAACACGGGGATATTTAATCGAAGACATCGATGGAAACGGAATAGATGAACTGATTTTTGGAGAAAATGGAACGGATCCGGACAGTTCGTGGGACGGCATTATTTTCGATATCTATACAATATCTGACGGGGAGCTTGTTCATGTGTTAAACGGATGGGAACGAAACAGGTATTTTTTCTGTGAAAATGGAATGATTGCAAACGAAGGATCCAGCGGCGCGGCTGATTCCAATTACTCTTATTTTACCTTCGAAGGATCAAAGCTCCAGTTAGTGGAATCAGTTATATATGACGGGATGAAGGATCCGGATAATCCATGGTTTTATTCAACCGTATCTGAATATGATTCGGAACATGCGGAACCGATAAGTGAGGAGAAGGCGGTGGAAATCAGGGAAAAGTATACTTACAAACGTCCTGTATTTATTCCTTTTGCTGAGGAGAATTGACGCAGAACCAAAGGCTGTAAGTCAAATACAAAAAGTAAAGCTGCCTTGATAGGATCCGGAATTCCTCATTTTCCAAGGAATAACTTCCCTTTTACAAGTTGAAAATATATGGTATAATGTTTTTCGACATTATACCCGCGCAAAATACACATGTGCGCCGGTAACGGCAAGTGGAAGATGATGGAGGATGTTATGTCCCAGCAGACTGCAGACAATGCGATTACAGTAAAAGATGTGACGAAAATATATAAATTATACGAAAAACCTGTGGACCGGTTAAAAGAATCCCTGAATCCTGCCCATAAAGAATACCACAGGAAATTTTACGCCCTGAACAACATCTCTTTTGAGGTAAAAAAAGGAGAGACGGTGGGCATTATAGGGACCAACGGTTCCGGAAAATCTACCATATTAAAGATCATAACAGGAGTGCTCACGCCTACTACAGGAGAGGTAGCGGTGGAGGGAACCATTTCCGCCCTGCTGGAACTGGGGGCCGGGTTTAATATGGATTATACCGGAATTGAGAATATTTATATGAATGGAACCATGATGGGCTTTTCCAGAAAAGAGATGGAGGAGAAACTTCAGGACATTCTGGATTTTGCGGATATCGGTGACTTTGTCTATCAGCCGGTGAAAACTTATTCCAGCGGTATGTTTGTCCGCCTGGCGTTTGCTCTGGCCATCAATGTGGAACCGGAGATTCTGATCGTGGACGAGGCCCTGTCCGTAGGAGACGTGTTTTTCCAGTCCAAGTGCTACCGGCGGATGGAAGAGATACGCCAAAAGGGAACCACGATTCTGATGGTAACACACGATATGGGCAGCATCATCAAATACTGCGACCGGGTGGTGCTGTTAAACAAAGGGGACTTTGTGGCAGAGGGCGCGCCGGGGCACATGGTGGATTTATATAAAAAGATATTGGCAAATCAGATGGATTCTCTGGAAGAAGAACTTCAGGAGATGAATGATTTTTCCGGCAATAGTGAGGAGAAAAAAGAAAAAGGCACAAAAGGCGGCCTTATGAAAGATAAGATCACCATTAATTCAAACCGTACCGAATATGGAGATGGAAGAGCGGAGATCTATGATCTGGGGTTATTTGATGAGAGGGGAAATCTGACAAACCTCTTATTAAAAGGTGAAATGTTCACAATAAAAGAGCGGATCCGTTTTAATGCAAATTTGGAAGCGCCCATATTTACGTATACAATTAAGGATAAAAAGGGTACGGATTTAAGCGGAACCAATACCATGTTTGAAGGTACGGATGTGAAGCCAGTCAAGCGGGGAGATACCTATGAGGCATCGTTTACACAGAAGATGACCCTGCAGGGCGGCGAATACCTGCTCTCCATGAGCTGCACCGGATTTGAAAACGGCGAACATGTGGTGTATCACCGTCTGTACGATGTGGCCAATATCACGGTCATTTCCAATAAGAATACAGTAGGGGTTTATGATATGGAATCCGTGGTTGAGGTGAAGCTAAACCCGCAGGATTGACCTTTTATGGCTGACAGGAGGAAGGAAAGGACAGGAGTTAAAGAATAAACTATGAAGAATATCAGTTTTGATTTAGCTAATTTATTCAAGAAATACGGTATGGACACGAAGCGGATTTTAGAGGAGAATGTCAATCTGGACTACCTCTATGCCCTCAGCGAACAGCGGGAAAATGTAATCGAGTGGTTTGAATTTAAACCGGATGCCAGCCTCCTTCAGATCGGAGCAGATTATGGCGCCCTCACCGGCCTGTACAGCAGGCGGGTTAAAGAAGTCTGCGTACTGGAAGAGGATTTGCGGAATGCAGAGATCGTGAAAATGCGCTGTCCGGAAGCGGACAACATCATTTATGCAAAAGAGAGCCTGGAGGAACATGGGAAAAGCCATGCCGGCGGCTATGATTATGTGATGATGATCGGAACTTTGGCGGATTTATACGGAACGCAGACTGAAAATCAGATAAAAGACCAGCCAAAAGACTGGATACAAAAACAGATAGAAACGGCAAAATCTCTGGTAAAGCCGGGCGGCTGCCTGATTCTGGCCGTGTGCAACAAGTTTGGAATGAAATACTGGGCCGGCTGTGAACGGGAAGCGGTCAGCGTTTCCAGAAAGGAACTGACTGAGCTGACAGGCGGGGAAGGGACAGCCGAGTGGTATTATCCCATGCCGGATTACAGGATTCCCATCACCGTGTATTCCCAGTCCTATCTGCCGAAAAAGGGGGATTTAACCCATACCATCACTGCCTATGATTATCCCCGGTATATCCGTATGGATGTGGGAGAGAAGTATGATGAGGTATGCGAAGACGGGGAATTTGAGCAGTATGCGAATTCATTTTTAGTAATATGGAAAAAATCTGCCTGAATGCATTTCGGATAAACTCCCGGGTGAATCAGGAATTTAAGAGGCGGATTGAGAGGAAACCATGGCACAGATTAAATTTGTTAAATATAACAGAACGAGAAAAGAACAATTTCAGATAAAGACTACAATTCTGGATGAAAATGGAGCCCGGTATGTGGAGAAGACGGCCCTGAATGCCAGCGGCGTCCCCCATATCTGGTCATTTGCGTCCAAATATGAACAGCTTTCCAGCCAGAACCACAATCTAAAAGTGGCCCGGCCCCAGATCAGCGATGACCGCTGTGTGGCCCGGTTCCCTTATCTGGAGGGAGACACCCTGGCGGAGCGGCTGGGCGAAGAGATAAAAGGCGGAAAAGCTCCCCTTGAGGCCATCCGCGCGGCCATGGCTCTGGTTTATGAGATACAGCCTGAGTATATTCAGCCTTTTGTAGCGACGGCCGAATTTACGGAAGTGTTCGGAGAGGCCGGGCAGTTGGAAGACGATGCTTATTCGGTGGCAAATATCGATGCCCTGTTTGAGAATATGCTGGTAACGGAGGACGGAATTTATTGTCTGGATTACGAGTGGGTGTTCAACTTTCCGGTTCCGGTGCATTTTGTGCAGTACCGCACCCTATTCTATTTCTACGACCGTTATCATGCGCTGATGAACTATGAGAGTTCAAAAGACTTCCTGATGGAGTTTGGAATTACGCCGGAGATGACTGCGGTTTACCATCAGATGGAGCAGGGCTTCCAGGAATATGTCCATGGGGAGAACCAGCGCATTTATCTGGAAAACTATTATGTGGATACCAGAAATATATCCGATTTCGGGCGGACGGACCGGGAACTGAACCATGCCAGGGAACGGATTGAACAGTTAAAGACAGAGGTGGCGGATAAGAATCTGATGATCCGCAAAATCCAGGAGATTCAGCGGCTTACCAACAACCACGTGACAAACCTGGAGATCACCATTAAAAACCAGAGCGCAGAGATCAATGAACTGGGCAGGACCCTCACCTATCTCAACGGACATGAGGCGCTGGTTTTCAAGTTCAGAAGGAAGCTGGGAGCTAAATTTAACCAAAAATATCCCAAAGGATCGTTGGAGCGAAAGAAGCTGAACTATAAAAAGCAGTATGTGATGCATCCCATCCGTTCTTATAAATTCTATTCCACAGAAGAGGGAAAGAACTTGCGGGAAGGGGACTTCAGGATCGGGGACATTTACCGGGAACATGGGAAACTGAGATTTCCGGCTGTGGAAAAACCTGTGGTTTCTATTATTATTCCTGTTTATAATCAGATCCACTATACCTATGCCTGTCTGGTTTCCATTTTGGAACACACGCAGGATGTGTCTTATGAAGTGCTGATTGCAGACGATGTGTCCACAGATGCCACGGCGCAGCTTGACCAGTTTACTGAAGGATTGAGAATCTGCCGCAACAGCATGAACCAGGGATTTCTTCGCAACTGCAACAATGCGGCACGTTACGCCAAAGGGAAATACATCATGTTCCTGAACAACGATACCCAGGTGACGGAAGGCTGGCTCAGTTCATTGGTGAATCTGATTGAAGCGGATTCCACCATCGGAATGGTTGGATCCAAGCTGGTGTATCCGGACGGGCGGCTGCAGGAAGCGGGAGGCATCATTTGGAGCGATGGCAGCGGCTGGAATTATGGGCGGCTGGATGATCCGGACAAGCCGGAATACAATTATGTGAAAGATGTGGATTATATTTCGGGGGCGGCCATTTTATTGTCAAACCAGCTATGGAAGCAGATCGGGGGATTCGACACCAGGTTTGCACCGGCTTATTGTGAGGATTCGGATCTGGCGTTTGAAGTGAGAAAAGCCGGATACCGGGTGGTTTACCAGCCGCTTTCCAAAGTGATCCATTTTGAAGGTATTTCTAATGGAACCGATACCCAGGGCAGCGGGCTGAAACGCTACCAGATCGCAAACAGTGAGAAATTAAAAGAAAAATGGTCGGAGGAGTTTGCAAAGCAGTGTGTAAACAACGGAAATCCAGACCCGTTCAGGGCCAGGGAGCGCAGCATGGGAAAACCCATGATTCTGGTTGTGGACCATTATGTGCCTACATTTGATAAGGATGCCGGCTCGAAAACCACGTTCCAATATCTGAAGATGTTCCTGAAAAAAGGGTATGTGGTAAAGTTCCTGGGAGATAATTTTCTGCATGAGGAACCATATTCCACCATACTTCAGCAGATGGGAATCGAGATTTTATACGGAGCGGAGTTCCAGGTTAAGATATGGGACTGGCTGAAAGACCATGGGGACGATATTGGAACCGCTTATTTAAACCGGCCCCACATTGCGGCAAAATATGTGGATTATATTTTGGATAACACCAATATGAAGGTGATCTATTATGGACATGACCTCCATTTCCTCAGGGAAGGGCGGGAATATGAACTGACCGGGGACCTGGAGAAAAAGAAGGCGGCGGATTATTGGAAATCGGTGGAATTTTCACTGATGCAGAAAGCGGCTGTATCGTATTATCCCTCTTATATTGAACGGGATGCTATCAAGGCTGTCAATCCTGAGATCAATGTGAAGGATATTACGGCGTATGTATATGAAGAATTTAAGGAACATCTGGAGGAGGACTTTAGCAGGCGGGAAGGAATCCTGTTTGTCGGCGGCTTCGCCCATCCGCCCAATGCAGATGCGGTGTTGTGGTTTGCAAAAGAGGTGTTCCCTCTCATCAGGGCAAAGATACCGGTGAACTGGTATGTGGCGGGCTCTAAAGTTACGGACGAGATCAAGGCTCTGGAAGAGCCGGGAAATGGAATTGTGATTAAAGGCTTTGTGAGTGAGGAAGAACTGGATGAGTTATATGCATCCTGTAAACTGGTGGTGGTTCCTCTCAGATATGGCGCAGGTGTGAAGGGAAAAGTGGTGGAAGCCATTTATAACGGCGCGCCGATTGTTACCACTTCTATAGGTGCGGAAGGAATTCCGGATGTGGAGGATGTGCTGATCGTGAGAGATGAGCCGGAGAGCTTTGCAGATGCGGTGACGGAACTTTATCAGAATGATGAGGAATGCCTAAAGCTTTGTAAGAAGACACAGACTTATATAAGGAAGTACTTTAGTGTGGATGCGGTTTGGAGCCGGATTGAAGAGGATTTTGCAGTGCGGTGAGTTCTTTTTTTACATCAGGGATGAAGGGATTTTCGAAAAAGCCTTAGGGATTTACAGTAAAGGGTGAAGGCATTTTCGAAAATGCCTTCACCCTTTACTGTAAATC
>JAGZXV010000091.1 GCA_018378255.1 Clostridiaceae bacterium
GGTGGGGGCGGAGGCGGCGGGCACGGTGGGGGCGGACAAGGTGGCGGTGAACAAGGCGGAGGCGGACAAGGTGGTGGACACGGAGGCGGACAAGGTGGTGGACACGGAGGCGGGCAAGGTGGTGGACACGGAGGTGGGCAAGGTGGTGGACACGGAGGCGGGCAAGGCGGTGGACACGGTGGTGGACACGGAGGCGGATTCGGCGGTGGGCAAGGCGACGGGCCGGGAGGAGTACAAGGCTTTTTATATTGGCTGCAGCAAAGCCCATAACATAAAGCATTGCAGAGGCGGCTGCAGGGATTGTCAATTTCGCTCATAAAAGCTCCATTCTGCCGCAAAAGCGGCGCACATATTATATGGACTTACAATAATATATGTGAAAAAAGAAAAGCTGTGAAGAGGTTGAAAACCTGAACTGATATTGATTTTATGTATATATGATCAGTGTCGGTTCAGATTTTCTTTTTGCGATAAGAGGAAGGTGAGATTCCATTTACACGCATAAAAACTTTGTACATGCTGTTAGATGAAGTGAAGCCAATTATCTGCGCAATCTCTGATATGTTCATATCTGTGTTTTCAAGCAGTTTTATACCTTCCTGAACCCGCATATACGAGATTTTATCATTCAATGTTTCACCACAGGCTTTTTTTATTAACTGAAAAACATACTTTTCCGAAACTTCGAAGTGGGCTGCTATTGAATTTGCACATATGTTGGGGTCCTTGAAATTATCCTCAACATAGGCCAGAATGTCCATTCCTTTAATCCTTGCTTTTTTGTCTTTATTCTTCTGATAGTGAGTATGCATTGCAGTATTTAAATTTGTAAAGGTGGATCGGATGATAGCTATGCTATATTCATCTAAATCATTTGGCAGAATAAAGTCATCACTTATAGCTGGATCCGCCTCATCCGTATCCAGAATGAATTGATGAATAATTGTAGAATAAATGGTTCTCAGTGAAAAGAATAACTGTCTTAACTCTACTGCATCTGGTTTTAAGGGTTCAAGAGGGGACAAGATTTCCTCCAAAGCTCTGTTAGCCGTCTGTACATCCCATGTAAGCAGAGCCTTGGAAAGCATATCCAGAGACTGAAGGCTAACAGGATATAAGGCTTTCGAGGAATAAGTGTGGGTAAATAAGTAAATGCCGTGGATATGGAGACCGGAACCTAAACGGCGTTGGGCCTGCTGTGCGCCTTTTTTTACATGAGATAAGCTGGTAACTGTATTACTGATACCGGCCTTTATAACACTATCTCCATTCTCTCTCAAATTCTTTAGTAATAATTCCAACTCTTTCCGAATATCCGGATCAGTCTCTACAATTAGATAAACCAGTTCTTTATTATGATGAATTACATATAAATTCACTTTCAAAGAAATCAGTTCCTCTTGAATGCGTTTTTTCAGCAATTCACATGAACAGAGAGGATCCTCAGTGCCAAATACAACAATGAGACATGCCGGCGGCATAGGCCCATAATACTGGGCAAAGGCTTCCTGAAGCTTTGCCTGTTCAAATTCTCCGAAAAAGAGCCGATCCAGCAGGCTGTTATTAACAATGGAATCCAGATCCTGAATTGTATTTTTATACTGGTGGATTTCCACAGCCACCTCGCCTACCACATGCTCCAGTTCCTTCAGCTTTGTTATATCTCCGGCAGATATATTGCCCTTACGGATGATCTGCATAATACGGTCAATGGGGCGTGAAGAGGTCCAGGCGAAAACAATAGAAATGCAGAGCCCGAAGAAAAGCGCAACTCCTATATTCCCGATAATCAGATGCATAATGTTCTTGTTTACAGACTTAAAATAAGAGGGATCTATGTCAATAGAAATCTGTTTTCCTTTGTTTGAAGTGAACTGCACAGAAGGGGAGTATTCTGAATTATGTGAACTGTATGCGATATCTTTTGGAGACGCTGCGAGAAGAACTCCGTCTGTATCCTTAATAACAACAGTTCCCTGATTCTGATGTTCCGGTAATAAAAATTGTTTTGCAGCAGCACATGAATCGAGAGAAACCATGACCAGAAGCTTTATACTGGAATCACCGTTCATAGGAAATGAAAAAGAATAGTTCAAGGCAGAATAAGGAGCAGTACCGGCGTTCAGGTCTGTAAATTCGTCAGATGTTAAGCTTTTGTTATTCCCGGAACGTAAAAACTGCTCCAGCCAGTCATTGCCCTTATGCTCGGAGGACTGTATCATTTGATAGAACTGGGCCTTGGTTCTGAAAATATACTGCTGGGTTAATACATAATCGAATTTTGGAATGTATACAATAACATCTTTGACATTATCAAGATTTTGAAAGTACAATTTCATTCTCTGATGAAGCAGGCTCATCTCATAAAAAAGAGAAGGTGAATCTGAAGTGGGATTATTATAATAAAGCTGCCTCAATTCCTGGGACTCATAAAGGTTCCTCACAGTATAAAAAAGATAATCTTCCATATTTTCCAATTCACGGGCATTGCCTTCAGCATGATTAAGAATGGACTGGGTAACCTTTTTCTGTTCTGCCTGCTGCAAAGCAAGATAGATTGGAGAGATGGCAAATAACACGAGAATGATCACTATAAAATAAGTACTTGTAAATTTAATAAAAAAGCGATAGTTAATTTTTTTCATTTTCCCCCCATTTATACAAAAGTTATGCTATGTGGCTACAATTATAGTGAAAAGAGAATGACATGTCAATAAAATGATGACAAAAGTAAGATTCTATACTAATGGAACTGTGCAAAATGATTATCAACTTTACTTCTGGGAGTGTGAATATTAGACTGAATGTACAAAGAGCACTGCAAATATAAACGAGGAGGTTGAGAATGATTAATAATCAAGCAAGTGGTGCTGTAAAGAAGCAGCAAAAGAGTACAGTCCGATATAAAGAAACCATAACAGGAATTTTCTTTATATTGCCAGGATTTATTGGTTTTTTATTTTTTATACTGATTCCGGTTATTATGTCGTTGGGAATTAGCTTTACCAAATGGAACTTTTTAAAAGGATGGGGGGCAATTGAGTTCAATGGTCTTTCTAATTATTTGAACTTGTTTAAAGATGACTGGTTTATAGTATCATTAAGGAATAATATTTTATTTACCGTAGTTACCATACCTTTATTGATTGTATTGGGAATGTTGACGGCAAATATAATTAACCGGTTTTGTTATGGAGGAAATGCAGTCCGGGTTTTGGTTTTTATTCCCTACATTTCCAGTGTCGTTGCAGTTTGTGCGGTTTGGCAGGTTATACTGCAGCCCAGCTACGGGCCGCTCAATCAGTTTTTGATATCCGTAGGAATGGAACATCCACCGAGATGGCTGGTGGATGGAAAGTGGGCGCTGGTTACGGTTATGGTGATCTATATATGGACCCAGTTAGGTTATTATGTTGCGGTTTTTATGGCGGGATTAAAAAATGTGCCGGAAGAGTTATATGAAGCCGCTCAGATTGACGGAGCCAACAGTTTCCGCCAGTTTCTGCATATAACAGTGCCGATGATACGGCCAACCACATTTTTCCTGACAATTATGGGAATTATAGGTTCCTTTAAAGTGTTCGATCTGATCAGCGTAATGACACAGGGAGGGCCTGGAAACGCAACATCAGTTATGGCATATTACGTTTATAAAACTGCTTTTACTGATTTTAAAATGGGTTATGCCTGTACTCTTGCCTGGGCGCTGTTCATTCTCATTTTTATTGTAACTTTGGTTCAATGGAAATATCAGGATAAATATACCAATGAATAAGGGGGGGGAAATGAATGGATGACCATATAGCGGGAAAAAGATTCAATATACCGAAAATTGTCTTTACGGTGCTTTTATATGCAATGGGAATTACTATGCTTATGCCTCTTTTGTGGATGATTGTCACTTCTTTTAAACCGGAGAGCGAGGTCTTTGAGTTTCCAATTAATTGGATTCCCAAAACATTTATGGGGCTGGGAAATTATAAGGAAGTATGGGGAGAACGTTATAATTTTGGCCTCTACTATTATAATAGTTTGAAGATTACTGTCATATCTACATTTTTCCAGATATTGGTATCGGCAATGGGCGCTTATGGCTTTACAAAAGTAAAATGGAAAGGGCGTAATATAGTATTTCTCGCGTATCTGGCTACTATGATGATACCGCCTCAGGTTCTAATTGTAAGCCGTTTTGCCATTATGCAGAAGGCGGGGTTATATAATACACATTTAGGTGTAATTTTGATGCTGTTATTCAGCACATACGGAGTTTTTCTGCTGAGGCAGGCGATGATGGGAATACCGGATTCTCTTTGTGAATCTGCTAAAATTGACGGAGCGGGACATTGGACGGTTTTTTTTAAGATTGTAATGCCGTTGATAAAACCATCTATTGCAACACTGGCGGTTTTGAAGTTTGTATGGACATGGAACGATTACCAGACTGGGCTGATATTTTTAAGCAGCCGCACGCTTTATACGATCCAGTTAGGGATGCAGCGATTTTCCACTGAAGCAGGAGTTTTATATTCCCTGATGATGGCTGCAGCTGTTTCTGCAATTGTCCCTCTAATTATTGTGTTCGTACTGGGACAACGTTATATTATTGACGGAATTGCTTCTGGAGCAGTAAAAGGATGATAGGGGGGATAGAAAAAAGATTTATAGGAAGTTTCAATGTGATTAAAAAAATTGGAGGAAAAAGAATGGAAAAACAATTAGCAAGAAGAAAAATGAGAAGATGGTTGGGAATGCTGCTGGCTGGTATAACTGTAAGCTCTGCTTTAAGCGCATGTTCCGCAGGAAAAGCGCCTGTTACCACAACCCAGTCTTCTGAGAGCCAAATTTCTGGAACCCAGGCTTCCGGCAAGGAAGAGGAGCAAGTGACATTGCGTTTTCTCAGCTGGGCAGGAGAATATGAAGAGATTGAGAAGAAGGTTATAGACCTATATCATGACCAGAATCCAAATGTTACAGTAAATATTGAGTACATAACCGAAAAAAGTACGGATTATTTGACGAAAACAGATGTTATGCTGATGGGGGGAGAGCCGATCGATATTATTATGTCTCCATCTGCGAGAGATTATATTATAAGAGCGGAATCTGATTCCTATCTTCCTCTGGATCCTTTTTTTGAAGCGGAAGGTCTCAATATAGAAGACGAGTATAATGTAGTCTACAAAGTAAATGACCAGGTTTATGGAATACCGGCTGAAATGAAGTATGCACTTGTGCTTATCAATAAAGATATGCTGGATGAGGCAGGGCTTCCCGTGCCGCCCCTTGACTGGACGTGGGAGGATTACCGAGAGTATGCAATCAAGATGACTAAGGGAGAAGGGGCGGAAAAGATTTACGGTTCCTATTTCCATACGTTCAGCGATATGGTTTTATATGGAATCTCATCAGCAAAAGCGGGAAATAAAATTTTTAATGAAGACGGAAGTTTGACCTTTGAAAATCCGGAATTCGCAAAATTTATGCAGTTCCGATATGATCTGGAAAATAAGGATAAAGCGTCTGTACCGCTTGCTGATATGAAAGCATTGAATATGAGTTACGCTGACCAGTTTTTTAAGGGAAAGGCAGCAATGCTTCCTATGATGACATATATGCTGAACTATATAGGGAATGAAAAATATGTGCATGATTTTGAAACTACATTTGCACGCCTTCCCTTATGGGACAAAAATGATCCGCATTATACCCCTGTTGGAGCAACGATTTTCTGTATTGCGAAGACTACAGAACATCCCCAGGAGGCTTATGATTTTCTGAAGTTTTGGTGTACGGAAGGTGTTAAGATCAAAGGAATGACCATCGCAAACCAAAAAGGCGTGAATAAATTTGAATGTGCTGAGAGCATGGTTGGCAATGCTTCGGAACAAGTAGACATGGAGGCGTTAAATAATGTTTTAAATGACGAGAAGTGGGTGGACAGTTATGAGGAATTCATACCGGCCTATCAGAGCGAAATTGAAAACATTATGTTAGAAGAGTCAGATAAATATCTGTTGGGTTCACAGTCGCTGGAGGAGATGATCGCCAACCTTATGAAACGGGGAAACGCAGTTATTGATGAAAATAAATAAAGGGATTCAATTTGATGACAGATAAGGGGGGGAACAAAATGAATTTTTATTTGCGAGATGTTCTGACCCAGCCCCAGGAGATGAAACAGGCGATTAAGTATTATAGGACAGAAGAAGTCAGGGGTGTATTGGAAAAGATTGGAGAGTTAAAGCCCCGAAAGGTGATTTTCAGTGGGATGGGAAGTTCACATTTTTGTGCTATAGCTCCCAGTGTTTTCCTTAGAAACAGGGGGATTGCCAGTGAGGTGGTCTCCGCGGGACAGCTTTTATATTATGAAAATGCTCTTTGGAATGAAGACATACTGCTGGTTTTGATTTCCCAGTCAGGGGAAAGTGCCGAAATTGTGCGGATTATTGAAAAACTTCCAGAGCATATTACGGTAGCAGCTATCACAAATCAGGCAGGAAGCACGCTGGAAAGACGGGGGAATTATAATCTGAATATCCATGTGTCTCCTGAAAAATCGGTTACAACCAGAACTTATCTGGGATCGGCGGTGCTTACCCAATTAATTGCAGAAGCGGTTTGCGGCAATAGCGTGGAACATGCATTACAGATCATGGAGGATTTGACAGAATCCATGGGCAGGTATCTCAAATCTTATAAGATGCAGATGGAAAAGCTCAGGGCTTTTGCCGGAAACATGAATTATTTATGCATTCTTGGACGAGGCTATGGACTGGAAACGGTACAGGCAGGAGCGTTGTTTATGCGGGAGGTGCTGAGATTTCCGGCCTTGGATTTTGACTGTGCTGAATTCCGGCATGGCCCTATGGAGATGGTTCAATCTGATTTTTATGGAATTGTACTGGCTCCAGCGGGTGTCACACAAGATTTGAATATTGGCCTGGCTGCTGACATTGGTGAAAAAGGCGGGAATGTCATTTTGATTACAGATACTGCCGGCAATGTGGAAAGGATTAAGGGGATGAATAATATACATACAATCCAACTTCCTGTAGTTGAAGAATGGGCGGCGCCATTTTTGGAAATCCTTCCGATCCAGCTTCTGGCTAACATGATGGCTGAAGAGAGAAAACTTCCTGTAGGGGAATTCCGGTGGGGAAGTAAGATCATGAGAAAAGAATGACAGATGAATATTATTATCTTAACAGATCCCGAAGGGATCATTGAAAGGCGTTAAAGTCCGTATTGATAATAAAAAAATAAAAGGAGAGAAAAAATATGAATTTAGATAAAATAATTGCAGCAACAGATACTTCCAAGGAGTTAGAACCATTTCCAATACCGGATAAAGAACTTTGTGAGCGTTATGAGAAGGTTTTTACCTCAGCGGTAAATGACGTATTACGTGAAGACGGATATCTTTATCAGACTTTGCCCAATGATATCATGCCACTGCGTGAAGAGATGAAGGTTGCAGGCATTGCATTTACGATTAAGGGTTCAAAGAATCTGACTTTAGTAAATGAAATGGAATTTCGTGCTCAAATGCTGGAAGCAGTAACTCCGGACTCCATAGCTGTCTGGGATACCAGCGGAGATGATGAATCATCACAGTGGGGAGAGATTATGACCATGGCTTCTAAAAGGAGGGGATGCAGAGGCGCCATTGTAGACGGCGGTGTCCGCGATACGGATAAAGTTCTGGCACAGAAATTTCCGGTATTTGCCAAATTCAGGACATCCAATGGAATGCTGGGCCGTTTCCGTATGATCGGCTACCAAATGCCGATTCAACTGGGCAATGTACATATCATGCCGGGCGATGTGATATTTGGAGATATCGACGGAGTTCTCTGCATTCCCCGCGCTATGGCATATGATGTGCTGCTGCGTGCGGAAGAGATTCAGAGAAATGAAAAGGAAATTAAAAAAATGGTGCTGGAGGGACTGACGCCCACCCAGGTAATTGCAAAGGGTGGATATTTCTAAAGAGCAGGCCGTCAAAATTGATAAAGGGAATATCTGCAGGTCCTCATATATGGATTTCAGTTATTCCCTTTTAACAAGATGAAACTTATAAAATAAGCAGGAGGTATTGAATATGGAATTGAAAGACAGGGTGATTGTTATCATAGGAGCGACAGGAGGAATGGGTGAGGACTTGTGCACTTCGTTAGCAGGCAGCAAAGCAAAGCTGGCGTTAGCTTCCACAAATAAAAATAAGCTCAATTTATTAACCGGCGTTTTAAAAGAAAAGTATAACACAGAGGTTTGGGGAACTGTTTTGGATGTAACCAATGAGTGTGAGGTGAAAAGGTTTATGGAACAGGCTGCCGGCCGGTTTGGGAAACTTCACGTATTGATAAACCTGGCAGGACTGTCTATACCGGGCAAGATAGAAGAGACAGAGGAGCGGATCTACGATACATTGATGGATGTCAATGTTAAGGGGACATTTTTGGCGGCCAAGTACTTTTCAAAGCATACGGGGGAAGCAGCCCAGATTATTAACATCGGAAGTATGGCAGCCAGGAGAGTAAATGCCAATGCCCCACTTTATTGTGTGGCAAAAACAGCGGTTAACATCTTATCTCAGGGCCTGGCACTGCAGTTAAGTGAGAAAAATATTCGGGTCACCACTTTAAATCCAGGAGGAACAGATACTCCATTTTGGGGAGAACGAAAAGTCAATAAGGAAAAATTAATGACTGTTAAGGATATAACTCCGGTTATTCTTTTTGTGTTGCAGACAGAGGCAAAAGTTGCAATTCATTCCATTGATTTTGAGAGTATAAACATGCTGTAGGAGGAGGCAGGCAGAAAAATGAGAACAGTAGATATTGCCAGAAATTTATATATTCGCTATGGCCAGGTTGAGGAGATCAATGATTATTACGGATTATTGGCTATATTCGGCCTTTGCCAGACTGCATATGAATCACAGGAAGAAGATTTATTGGAGCAGTGCCGCACCATATTGTCACGTTTCCCGGATGAGGTGAGACACCCTCATTATAATTTTGTGTCTTATAGATGCGGAGGGAATGCCCAGGCATGGTCCATGATGATGGGGCTGGTGACTGAAAATAAGGACTTGTTAAAGAAGTATGCGGAAGAAACAATGAAGGGATGTACCGACAGCCAGGGGATTTTGAGTATGCCTGGTTCATTTGAAAAAGAGCAGATATGGATTGATGTGGTTACGGCGGTTTCTCCGTTTATGCTGTATGCCGGACTGGTATGCCAGGAAGAGCGTTATATCGATTTTGCTGCAGAACAGTGTTTTAAAATGTATGAAGTGTTTATGGACCAGACAGCCGGCCTTTTGCATCAGAGCAGAGGATTTCGGGAAGATATCAGTCTGTTCTCTGAAGATCACTGGAGCCGCGGAAATGGATGGGGATATACGGGACTGGCAGAACTTATCAAGTATCTTCCCGAAGATTCCAGGCACAGGGAGAAGGCAGAGCGTTATTTCCTTGAAATGACGGATAATATTATCAGTTACCAGACGGAACATGGTCTTTGGAGGCAGGAGATGACAGAACCGCTGTCTTGGGAGGAAACTTCAGGAAGCGCGTTGTTTGTGTATGGGATTGGCGCCGGTATCCGTCTTGGGTATCTGGATCAAGAAAAATACATACTGGCATTCCAAAAAGGGCTGGCCGGTCTTTTAAAATATGGAATTAATGAAGATTTTTCTACAGAGTTAAGCTGTCCCGGATGCCTATGTCCGGGTGAGGGAAAAAATAAAGGGACAATACAAGCCTATATCACGGAAAAGCTTCCGGTCAAGAATGAGCATCATTCCTTTGGCGCATTTATATTGGCCTTTGTGGAAGCCCACCGCAATGGAATCATTGAAATGGAACGGTAAATGGGGATAGAACAACAGCGAGAGGATAGGATATGGGTATATTCATATTGGAAAAAGAGGCAGAGCGATTAAAAAAAGCATCTGAAAATAGTGAGCAGAAACAATTTTATCAGGCTTTAAAGAACCGGGTAATTAAGAATACCGTGAAAGATTCCCTGGTACAGCCGGCGGATACTCAGGAGTGGTATCATTTGTGCTGGGAACGATTCAGCGATGCTGCATTTTTGTATTATATGGAACGCAGCAGTAAACTGGGAACATGGATTCATGACCGGACCATGGAAATAGTCAATATGAGCCAGGATGAATGGATTGGTCCATGGTACCGGGAAAGACTCCGGATTCCCCAGGGATTTTTAGAGACTTCACATATTACCCTGGCAATATGTGAGGCTGCCGATAACTGTAAAGAGCTTTTTAGTGATACGGAATATCAAAGGATTTTAAATGCTCTTCGTAATAAAGGGATGATTCCGTGTATGCGCTACTGTAAACGCATCATGGAACAACAGGATCATATTAATAACTGGTTTATGGTTGCATTAAATGGTTTTGGAACAGCCGCAATATTGCTGAATGATGAAGCGTTAATGAAAAAAGCTGTTCAATGGTCTCGTGTGGCAGGGAGCCTGTACAGTGCCGATGACTATGGTGAATCTGTACAGTATTCCAATTATGCCACGCTTCATTACAGCCATTTATGCGAGTTGTTAATCAGGACCGGCAAGGCGGATACTGCCGATGTGGATATGTTTTCCTATACTAATATTATGGACTGGTATGCAGCAAGCTTCCTGTATTTGAAACCTTTAAAAGAAGGGGGAGAAATTCAGCCAAGAACTATAAATTTTGGAGACAGTGCTGCCCTGTTCAGGCCAAGCGGAGATGTGCTGACACATGTAGCGGTTAGAATGAAAGAAAAAGCTCCCAGGCAGGCCGGATTGGCTAGCTGGATGCTAAAGACCCTTTACAGCAAACCGGAGGCAGGTCCTGATGAATTAGCCAGCTTTGGTATGTATAACCAGTTTCAGTATCATACCATATTAATGCTTCCCGATATGGCAGACCCGCTTTCACCGGCAGAGACAGGTCTTCCGGTATCCATGCATTTTGACGGTGGACAAATTATTTTACGGGACTGTTGGGAACAGGCCAGGGCTGTGGCAGCAATCCAGGCCGGCTATAAGCCCTATAATGTTACCTCTCACCGTCATAAAGACCAGAACAGTTTTCAATTAGTCGTTGGAAGCGAAAGAATGCTTATTGATCCGGGGCATTGCTGCTACAGGCTGAATGCGCAGAAGGAAGCGGTATCAGAATGTTCCCACAATAATTTTACAATAAAAAAAGGCGGCAGCCCTATAGAACAGCAGACGGTTGGAGGTAATGTATTCCGTCGTCAGGAACCGGGGAACCATTTGATCTGCAATGACCGATGGGGCAGAATACAGATTGTGATTTCTGATATGGCCGGTTTGTATGGTGAAGAGATAAAAAAAGCAGTTAGAATCTGGATTGTGGATTTACCATATAAAATGTATGTGGCAGATGTAGTGATTGCAAAAGAACCAGTTTCTTTGTGTACTCATTTTAATGTAAATAACCGTGATAATAGACTTCAGGTCTGCAGAGATTCTAACCAGCGGATCATATTCCAGCGGGGGAATCAGGTTATGGAACTATTTGAAGTGTATTCAAAAACAGATGGGTTGGAGAAACCGGCAGTACATAGTTTCAATTGGACGGCGATGCACAATTACTATCATCCGCTGCCCAATCAGGAAGGCCAGGGAAAAGACGGATCAGTTAACCAGTATTTATGGGAGGATGAGGAGGGCAGAGAGCATATAAGGATTCATACTTTGGTCATGTACGAGAAAGAGAAGGCAGTTAAGTGGGAGATCTGCCGTACCGAAGATGGTTTTATGAGAACAGTCTCCCGGAAACAGGATTCCTGGTTAGACATTAAAGTGGAGGCAGATAAGATAGAACTCAGAAGCAGGTACGGAAATGAGACAAGAAGGTTTTAAAACTGTTTAGATACCGCTATACAGAAGCAGGAGAGAGAATATGTTTTTAGATGAAGAGTTTGTTAAGTCAATAGAATGTTATAAACAGGCAATTACCGGGGCTGAAAAAGAAAAACTTATATCGGATGCTGAAGAGGCCATGAATGGCATCATGACGCTTCCTGGAACAGCGGGGAAAAAGGTGTTTGTGGGGAATCCACCGAAATGGAAGGAAAATCCTTACGGTGTCGGCGGGTATTCCTGGGAATTAAGTCGTATGATGTATCTGGAAACCTTATGCAGGGCTTATATTGTAACAAAAAACATTACTTATATCCATAAAGTGTATGATGATTTGTACAATTGGATGGATACAGTGGAAATACCTGGTGAAATCACTGATGAAGAGTCCCTGCTTCCATATAAAGATGATTCTAACTGGAGAATGCTTGAAATTGGCCATAGGATGGAGGTTACATTCCGGGTAATACTTCCTGTAACAGAATGGGCCGGCGCATCGCCAGAATGGCTGGAACGTATGAAGAGACTGGTTGTGGACCATGGAGAACGCCTTTATGCAGGAGCTCATTTATTATGGCCTAATTATGATCATAATCATTACATGACTGAAATTACAGGACTTTTATCCTGCTGTTATTATCTGAAGAATACCCCCTATAAAGAAAAATGGATTGACAGAGCGCTTGATGGATTTGAGAAAGCCTGTTTGGCCCAGATTTCAGAGGATGGCGCCCAGATTGAAGGAGCGGTTTCTTATCATAATTATACTATGCGCGCAGTATTGAACGGAGTGCTGGCTATAAGAAAACTAGGGTATGCCATTTCAGAAAATGTGATGGACAGAATAAGGGACGGGATTAATTATTCGCTGCAGATGGTACGTCCTAATGGTGAACTGGTGCCTTTTGGTGATTCCAAACAGGAAACTTCAATTGAGAATGCGGTATGCGGCTATCTATTGTTTGAAGAAATCAACTGGTTATCAATGATCCGCCGGACTGCATCTGAGAATGAAATACGAAAAACGGCAGCAGAGGCTGGATGGTCCTATCCGGATATTGACAAACTGTTTTATCTTCTAAAGGAACCGTGCAGGATGCTGGAGGAACCTGCCCTGCCACTGATCAATTTTCAAAGAGCAGTGCAGCAGGTTTGTATACGTACTTCCTGGAAAACGGACGCGCTCTGTTTGGCGATGACCTGTAAAACGCCGGTTCATTATGGGAATCATGGACACATCGACCCGCTGGGAATTGATTTTTCCGCCTATGGGAAAGCATTGCTGATTGATCCGGGATGTATTGATTATAAAGAAGGTGAAATCAGGCATATGTACAAATCTTCTGCATTTCATAATATGCCGACCGTTGAAGGAAGGGATGCATTCAAATACATACATACTTTCGGATATGGGAAGCAGGAGAAAGGGGAAATTTATAAAATTTTCGATACTCTTCATATGAAAGGTGTGTCCGGTTATCATCTAAACTATAATCCGGTGCGTTTAGAACGGTTTGCAGCTATAATAGATCAATCTTTTTTGCTTCTGACAGATACATTTATCAATGGAAAAGGTAAAATAGGCCGTATCTTTCATCATTTTAACGCTGAAAAGCTGATCTTGGATCATGGGATTGTGAGAACAGAGGAGGAGGGGGTTAATATCGCTCTTTTTTCCTCTGTCACGGATAAAATCGAATTGCTGGATGGAAGGAGTTATTCCTATAAAAAAACAATGAGAGCTGCATATTCAGTTGACCTTCAAAAAGAGAGAGAGGTAGTTGTGACATTAGGAATTCCTTATGTAAAAGGAAAGACCAGGAGTGCCGATTGTTTAAAAATAGATGATAAGCAAATCAGTTTCCGGGTAGATGGGAAAACATACAGACTGCCATTGGATGAAAACGGGTTAATGGAGGTGTGAGGATGCAGTTGGAAATCAGCATTATAAATAAAGAAGGCAGAGTTATTTGCTGTGAGAAAAACATAAGTGAGGTTTGCCTGGTATATAATGGCAGTTATGAAGAGGGGGATGCTGTTGTGATAAAATCTTCAAAAGACCACGTCCATCTGGCAGTCCAGATTGATGATGCAATGGGAGAAAGCCAGATATATCTGACAACACGGAAAATTAAGTATTTCATTCCTTTTGGAGAGAAACGGTTTAATTTATCACCAAAAGCCTTCTGCGGAGAATTGCATTATTTATTTGTCCGTGCTGCGACGCAGGAGGAGATCTATCATTATCGTAATCTGGCTGTTAACAGAATGGATCAGCTTGAAGAAAACGGATGCTATCCTCATGCAGAAGCTAACGTGGCTACCAGGGGAGAAGCAGTTTTTGCTGCCAGAAACGCGATTGACGGCATTGTGGAAAACCGTTCTCATGGCCATTGGCCTTATACATCATGGGGAATTAACCAGCAAGAGGACGCTGAGATACAAATTGAATTTGGCCGGGAAGTATTGATTGATAAACTGGTTTTATATACCAGGGCGGATTTTCCGCACGATAACTGGTGGAAACAGATAACCGTGACATTTTCTGATGAAAGTAAAATTCTGTGGGATATGAAAAAAAGTTATAAACCTCATGTAAAGAAATTTAAAGAAAAATATGTGAGATGGGTGAAATTAAGCAACTTGATAAAGGATAACGGTCCATCTCCGTTTCCTGCGTTGAGTCAGATTCATATTTTTGGGAGAGATTTAAAATTTCTGACTTAAACAGAAAACTCAATCACCTCTATATCAAAGTTGAGAAATTGTTATATGAAATTGCGGATAATATCTATTTCCTGACACATAATGAAATAAAAAGAATCTTGTGAAAAGGAGCTGGAAAATGAAATTTAATGCTGTATATTATGAGCCGGAGTGTCTCGATTATGAACTGGGAAACCAGTTGAAAAAGGTATTTGGAGACCTTCCATGGATTCCCATAGAAAGCCACAACCGGATTGAAGAGATGCAGCAAAAATCCAATTCTGAATTCGGGAAAATGAAGTCAAATCTTATCATAGGAATACGGAAAACCCATAAATACACGGAAAATCATAAGGTATCGGATTATTTGGTTCCCTATACATCTTCCGGATGCACGGCAATGTGCCTTTACTGTTATCTGGTCTGCAATTACAATAAATGTTCTTATTTAAGGTTGTTCGTGAACCGGGAACAGATGCTGGACCGCCTGATCCGCACATCTTTAAAAAGTGATTTGCCTAAGACATTTGAAATAGGAAGCAACAGTGATTTGGTACTTGAAAATACCATAACGGGAAACTTAGAGTGGACGATTCCCCAGTTTGCGGAAAAAGGAAAGGGTGC
The DNA here is from genome assembly GCA_018378255.1 of Clostridiaceae bacterium. GTDB lineage: Bacteria > Bacillota > Clostridia > Lachnospirales > Lachnospiraceae > CHH4-2. Next base: position 15,238 of record JAGZXV010000091.1, read on the forward strand.
GGTTACATTTCCGTCCAAATTTCATATGGTGGACCCACTTTTAAATCTGGATCATCAGGGCAAAACCATATTCCGCATGAGCGTCAATCCTCAGCCAATTATCAGTAAAATCGAATTCGGAACCTCCCCGCTTGAAAAACGGATCGAGGCGGTCAACAAAATGTGTGAGGCCGGGTATCCCTGCGGGCTTTTGATTGCCCCGGTAATCCTGGTTGACGGCTGGAAAGACTTATATACCGGGTTATTGATAGAATTAAATGATAAGCTTTCTGCTAAAATGAAATCTCAGATGTTTTTGGAGATCATTTTGATGACCTACAGCTATATACACAGAGCCATTAACGGCGATGCATTTCCCAATGCCCCGGATTTGTATGACAAGGAAAAGATGACGGGAAGAGGAAGGGGGAAATACTGTTACAAGACAGAGGAAAGAGCGGAGGCCGAGGCTTTTTTAAGGGCCGAAATTGCCCGGATTTTGGGAAATGTTACAATTTTGTATATCAGTTAAAGCATTCCGCATGTCTCCTGCCCACGCCGGTTTTTCATTTTCCCATGTCAGATGCCGAAAGTCTGGCAACGCGGCCGCGTAAGGAAATTTTAAGACAAAGTAAGAAGAATCACTCTTGTTTTTCTTATGTAAACTCATATAATAGTAAAAGCATGGCATATCATAACTATAGGCATTTGAGGAGGCAAACAAGAATGAAAAAAATGATAAGATGGATAAAGGTAGGAGCCTGGGCGATGCTGGCAGCAGGGCTTGCCGCGGTCAATGTGGTGAGCAGCAGCGCCGCACAGGTGAATACGGAACAGCAGGCGCAGCAAAAACCGTCGCCCACGGAACAAGTAGCGCTTACCAGCTGTTTGATAGAGAATGGACAGATTAAGATTGCAGGAGGAGTGGAAGGCGCATGGTCTGACCCGGCCTACTATGATAATTATCTTTATTTATTTGAACTGCAGCCTTATCAGAACGATTTAACAGGGCGTACAGATTATGCGGCATGGATCACCAAGGGAGATCCGGTTTCCTTCACTCAGCCTTTGAACCTGGGCACGGAAAATGATAAATTGTATTCAAAATTTGTGGTTGCTGTATTTGATGGTGAAAAATATATTCCTGTCAGCAATGCAATCCACATCACCAATCCTGAAGTCCTTGCCAAGAATACGGATGACTTTAAAGCACCATTGACAAAAAAAGGCCTCTTAATCGAACAGCCTATGTTGGATGACGCATTCGAACTGGGAGTAAAACACGTAATCGTCAACATCCCGTTCCATCACATTTTGGGAAATGGAATCGATTATACATATGACGGCAAAACTTATCATTTTAATAAAGAATTAATGGAAGAATATGACTACACCATCCGCCGCATGTCGGAAAAGGGCATGCTGGTTACGGCTGTTATCTTAAATGGGTGGAACGATGCAACCCCCCAGCTTGTATACCCCGGTGTAACCAAGTCTTCATCAGCCAATTACTATGGTTTCAACGTATCCACAAAAGAGGGATTTGAGACAGTTAAGGCGATTGCGTCTTTCCTGGCAGACCGTTACGGCAATCATTCCTCCAGTCACGGTAAGGTTTCCAACTGGATCATCGGAAATGAGATCAACAACAATCTGAACTGGAATTATATGGGCAAGATGGACATTGAAACCTATGTTAAGGAGTACGAACGGGCATTCCGCGTGTTTTATACCGCAATTAAAAGCACCAACAAGAGCGACCGCGTGTATTTCTCCACAGATTACAACTGGAACCATGAAGCCGACGGAAGTTTAAAATACAACGCCAAAGACATTGTAGATGTGTTCAACCGCAATGTGAGAATCGGCGGACAGATGGATTGGGGCCTGGCATACCACCCGTATTCCATTCCTCTGACAGAGCCGGAGTTCTGGGATGATGACCAGACGGGGCTGATTAAAAATGATCCGTCTTCTCCGGTTATTAATTTCAGCAATTTAAGCGTGCTGACCGATTACCTGCAGCTTCCCGAGATGAGAATGGCAGACGGTAATGTAAGACACGTAATTCTTTCCGAGCAGGGATTCACGTCTCACAGCGCCACAAGAGGAAAGAATAACGATCTTCAGGCAGCGGCATTTGCCTATGCTTACTATATTACAGATAATAATCCATATATAGATGCATTTATCATGAGCCGCCAGGTAGACGCTCCGGCAGAGGCCAAAGATTCCCTGAACTTCGGCCTTTGGGAATGTGATATGAATACACCAAACCAGATCAACCCGACAAAACGCAAAAAGATTTGGACGGTTTTCAAATGGATTGATAATAAGAAAGAATCCTTGGGAATTACCGAGTTTGCCAAACCGATTATCGGTATTAACAAATGGTCGGATGTGATCCCGAATTTTAAATACAAAGAAGATTAAATAAGATGCGTTGAAAATCTTTATTTAACTTTACTAGTGAAAGTAACGCCGTGAAGAAGGGGACGCTGGGGCAGGCGGACGCGGATCATCGGGATTCGGGAACGGATTCCGCCCCTAAGAGCTACTAGGCGTTCAAGAACGAAAAAAGACAGGGCGGCGCCCATTCGAGGTAAACTTTTTATGAACTTTACCTCTCAAGTGGCGCCTCAGAAACTGATTCGGTTTTCAGTTTCTGCCTGTCTTTTTTCGCCCTTGAACGCCTAGTATCTCTAAGGGGCTCCATACGCCCCCGAATCCCGATGATCCGCGCCCGCCCGGTCCATCCGCTCCCAACCATCCAGTCCGTCCCCCCGTCCCGCTTTCCTGCGTAACTTTCTCCCCATAATCCCAATTCCCCCCTCCCTTCTTTTAGGCAATGATTCATCCTATCTGAAAATTGACCTGGAAAATGGTCGAAAGTCCTGGAACCCGGTCATCTGTTTTTCGAAAAACAACTCAATCCCAAGCCGCTTTTTATTAAAATAGCTAAAAAGAATGCCGCTTTGGTCGTAAGTATTGACTGGGTGACGGGCATTGCTATAATGTGATTAAACCGAAACGAAAAAAAGATACGAAAAAATAGGCGAAAAACACAATTAACAGGATTGAATGAATTGACTTTAATTCTAAATGGAATTATGCTGATACCATATTTATCCTTAAAACCAAATTAATAAAAAGGAGTGACCGCTTTGGCACAAAAAATGGTATTTGGTAATTTATCGCAGGAAGCCATACAGGTTTTCAGCGCCATTCAAAAGAGAAAGATTTCCGGTAAAGAGGAACTCATACAGGCGACGGGCATTAAGAGTACGACAATGAACCGTATTCTTGAGCGGCTGAAGGAAGAAGATTTGATCCTCGTGTGCGGCGAGGGCGATTCAACGGGCGGCAGGCGGCCGCTGCTGTATGGAATTAATAATGAAAACAAGATTTATTTTGTTGGCATAAACATTGGCTTTTATCATTTGGATGTCAGCATCCTGCATTACAGCGGTAATGTGGAAGCACTGATTAAAAAGCCATATCCCCTGGACACCGGGCCGGAACAAATGCTGGCCGACATCCGGACGATGTATGAATCGGCACTGCACAAGACAGGAATAGATCCCAAGGATATCTGCGGCTGCGGACTCTGCATCTTCTGTTCGCTGGACCGTATCCAGGGCGTTGTCCTCAAATCTGTGTCCGCTGAAAATCTCAATCCGGAATGGTTTGGTTTCCCGATTAAACAGCGTATCGGGGAAATTTTTGGAATGACGCCGGTTATGGAGACCAGCATTAATTCCGTATGTATCGGAGAATACTGTTTCGGCAACGGCCGCAGCTTCAATAAAATGAGCGTGCTGCTCTGTTCCAATGCAATACGGATGGGATGTATGCAGAACGGCATGTTGATCCGCCCCGCCAATAATATAGTGGATGCCTTCGGGCATATGGTAATCGAGGTGGGAGGAAGGCCTTGCAGGTGCGGCAATTATGGGTGTGTGGGTACCTATGGCAGCGCCCCCGCAATTGTGCGGACATTCCGGCGTGAGCTGCGCTGCGGCAGGGCAAGCGCCCTGAATGATATCCCATTAGAGGATATTACGGTTTACAACATCCTTCATGCAGGTGAGGATGGCGATCAACTTGCCGTTGAGGTCATAACCAAAGCCGCTACTATGGTCGGCATGGCTGTGGCGAATTACATAAATCTTACCAATCCGGAAATTCTTATTTGCGCAGGCCTTCTTATGGAAAATTCCGGCGTTTATTATAAGGCCGTAAAAGAGACAGTTACCAGGATAACACAGCTTCTCCAGGGAAAGAGTAATTTACTGTTTATGCCGCGGACAAGTATGGGTAAGTCAGCAGTTGGAGCTGCAATAACAGCGATGGAAGCGCAGTTGGGAAATTTCTATTGACCATATGCCAAAGCCTTCCAATGCTGAATAAATGATACAGTAAAAGGAGGTAAATAATGGTTAAAGGTCAAAATGTGCTGTTCATCTGTTCCGACCAGCATAACAAATGTGAGGCGGGCTGCTACGGCAATCCTATTATTAAAACGCCCAATATTGATCGTCTGGCGGAGGACGGTACGAGATTTAAAAACGCATATTCCAATAATCCGATCTGCGTACCATCACGGGCCAGTATGGCCACAGGACAGTACAGTTTTAAAATCGGATGCTATGATAATGCTACTCCCTATACGGGACAGGTGAAAAGTTTCGGTCACAGGCTTCATGAAAATGGAATAGAGATGACAACGATCGGAAAGCTGCATTACCGCTGCGCGGACGATGATACCGGTTTTTTAGACCAGCGCATTCCATTGCATGTACGTGACGGAGTGGGGGATGTTTTCGGCCTGCTGCGGGACAAACGCGTTACCAAACCCAAAGTCGGGCAGTTTCCGTATAACGCTTCCATAGGCCGGTCGTCATATATGGATTACGACGAAAATGTGACCCGGGAGGCCATCAGTTACCTGAATGAAAAACGTGGAGCCAGCGAGCCCTGGGCGCTGTATGTCGGCTATACGCTGCCGCACTTTCCCCTTACCGTATCGCAGAAGTATTGGGATTTGTACGAAGGCGCGGACATTCCCATGCCGGCGGCATATAAAATCGGGGAGCGCTCAGAACACCCTTCCTGCCAGGATCATCGGAGATTTTACGGCATGGAGCACCAATATGAGGACGAAGTGATCCGCAAGGCTCTGCGCATCTATTACGGTATGTGCTCCTATCTGGATGACCAGCTCGGAGCAGTGATACAAACACTCAAAGAGATAGGCCAGTATGAAAATACCGTGATTATCTACTCCAGCGACCACGGCGAGATGGCAGGAAATCATGGTATGTGGAATAAGAACTGTATGCTGGAGAGCTCCGTAAACATACCGCTCATTGTGACCGGGCCGGGTATACCAAAAGCCAAGGCCAGCGAGACTATTGTCTCTTTGGTGGATATCTATCCAACTGTGCTGGACGCTCTTGATATCCCTCTGACAAAAGAGGAAGAGGCGGCACTGCCCGGGACTTCCTTACTGGGGATTGCAAAGGAAGAAGGGACAAGGATGAGGAGCGCGTTCAGCGAATATCATTCCACCGGCTCCGTTACCGGCGGATTCATGCTGCGATATGGAGATTATAAATATATCTATTATGTCGGATATAAGCCCCAGCTCTTCTGCATCAGAACAGATCCCATGGAGCTGAAAGACCTGATAGATGATCCGGCATATGCAGAAATTGCTGCCCGGCTCGACTCCCGGCTGCACGAAATCTGCAACCCGGAAGCAGTAAACGATATGATAAAGGATAAACAGGAGAAAATCCTGTCCGAACATGGTGGGAGAGAGCAGGTACTGGCGTCTTTTGAACCGGTATTAT
>JAGZXV010000092.1 GCA_018378255.1 Clostridiaceae bacterium
TTTGGCTCCGCAGGAGGCCGGGGTACGGTTTGCGGTTCCAGCGATTTGTGGAGGCCGTCGGCAGCTCTTAGGCTGAAAGAAGGGAAATGAAGGGGAAACCGCTGACCACAAAGTCAGCGATTTAGAGAACCTGAATCGAAAATTTCTTCAGAAATTCTTCGATGAATGTTCTCGGTACCCTTCATTTCCCTTCCTTTCAGTTCTAGAACTGCCCCGGCCGGAACCATGAGCTGAAACTGCAAAACGTGCTCCGCCCTTCCGGTTCCCTGGCTTCAGCCGCCGGATTTGTCCCGGTCTTTCTATGGGGGCAGGAGGCGCGAAGCTCAGGTCAAAAAAGCGAAACTACATATTCGGTCCGTCACCGCCGCCCTCCCCCCGTTCCGCCATAACATGGCGTCTCTCCCGCCAACCTTAAAGCATTTTATAAATGCAGATATCCACTCCCCTAACGCCATCCTTCACCGATCCATTCAGGCTGGCCACATAAACCCCATAGTTAAGCCACTCATATTTCCCCCTGGGCGCATGGAACGTGGGCATGGTGGCGATTTTGGAATTTTCATGCACACGGCTCTTATAGCCCAGATTTTCAATGGCAATATACACATCGTCATCTGTTTTCAGCAGATATTTAGCAAACACCGTAGCTGAAGTCACAGTAGCATCCGAATCCCCGCCGTAACCCATATTCCAGTCCGCGCCGCCGGGAACCACAGTTCCGTTTAATTTTCCGTGAAAACTTCCTCCGCTGATCATAATCGCCCTTAAATATCCCCAATCATTGGCCCCCACTTCCAGGCGTTCCGGGCAGTCCACCCGAAGTTCCATGATCAGTTCCGCATCCAGTTTTGTTATCATACCTTTTCCTCATTTCTGTACGGCTTTGTCATTTTACAGAGTTTGCGGATGCCGTACCGCCACAAACTCACCAGGTGAAAATAAAGTCTCACACTTCCTCTTTTGCAAAAATCTGCTTCATGGTTTCTATGTACAGTTTCTGCCCCTCCATGTAATCGTCCACACAATGGGTCATGAAGCCGTGGCGGCAGTCCAGATACCGTTTTGCCGTAACTTTAACGCCTGCGGCAATCATTTTGGCCGCATACTGTTCCGCCTCAAATCTGAGATTGTCTTTTCCTGCAGTGATCACCAGCGCCTCCGGCAGTCCTTTCATCATATCTGCGGTGGCAAATACAGGAGAGACATAGGGGTCTTTGGCCACATCCGGTTCGCTGGCATACAGAGCGTTAAACGCCCGGGCCCGCTCAGGAGGGATCAAAGAAGCGTCTGCCCCCTCTTTTTCCATAGGATCAGTATACAAATCCATGGGGGGATAGTCAAGAATTTGAAGCCTCATCCTAAAATCTTTGGTCTCATTGGCTTTTAATGCGATGGCCGCCGTCAAATTCCCGCCTGCGCTGTGGCCGCCGACCACCACCTTGTCCGGGTCAATGCCCAGTTCCTCTGCATTGTCAAATGCCCATTTCACCACATCATAGCACTCATGAAAAGCAGCCGGATAAGGGTATTCCGGAGCCAGTTTATAGTCCACATCCACGGTAACACAGTCCACTTCATAGGAAACCCTGGAGCAGAAGAGAATATCCCGGTCCATATGAGGGCGGACAAAACCGCCTCCATGGATGTTGATATACAGAGGACATTTTCCGCTCTTATCTTTTCTCTGTATCACATAGATCCGGGTATCCCCTTCCCTGGTTTTCACCCACCGCTCTACACATGTGGTTTTATTCTGATACTGTTCAAATTCTTTCGGCACTTCAGCATCCAGAACACTGCTGCTGCGCAGTTGTTCCGCCAGCTTTACTTTTTCTTCAAATGTCATAATTCCTCCACCTGGAGTGTGTTTGAACATTCATTTCCGTCATCTGCCAAAACCCAATTTTCAAACACACTCTTATCTGTTTTCCCCGTCAATTGACGGATTTTTGGTTTAAAAATAGACAACCGCCCAAAAGGATTCTGGTTGCCTTTTTTCCGGCGGAGGCCATTGCCGCCGCCGGATATTCATTATTGCATTTTATCTGGTAAATCGTGACTGCTGCATTAGAGTGCGTTTGAAAATTCATCTCCCACAAATTGTGACGCACATCTGACGGAAAGCAATATTCTAACACACTCTAAAGCAGGTATTTATCAAAGAAATTCGTTACGATCTCTTTAGTCTGATATTGGAAGAACTCCGGCGTACCGTGTCCCGCTCCTTTCAGAAGATATAATTCCACCTTATCGTCGCGGCCCATTTCTTCCAGTTTCCGGTAAAATTCAATGCTGATGCTGGGTGGAACCAGCCAGTCGGCATCTCCGTGCATAATAAGGATCGGGGCCATATCTTTTGCCTCTTCAAGACGGTATACAGCGCTGGCATCCTTGGCCCGCTCCAGCATGGTATCGGGATCGCCGCCCATCAACGCTCCGGCGTGGGTTTCTTCCACGGTCTTCCAACGGTAATCAGGGTCATTTTCCATCTGCACCCGGTCGTGTTTCATGAGCTGAACCACATCGACCGGTCCGAACATATCATACGCTGCCTGGACCTTGGAGGAATATCCGGCCCATTCTTCCGAATCATAGCCGTCCAGATTTAATGCGGCCATGGCCGCCAGATGACCGCCTGCGCTTCTGCCCATGATGCCGATCCGGTCAGGATCGATCTGGTATTCGGCCGCATGGGCCCTTAAAAAACGGATCGCTGTTTTCACATCGATCAGCTGGTCCGGCCAATGCCCCTGGGCGCTGCTCCGATAGTAAACCGGGATCACCGCATAGCCTGATTCCGCCAGGTATTCGATTTCCGCGATCATCTGGTTTTTGTCAACACCACGGTATCCGCCCCCGGAAATCCAGATGATTACCGGCTGGATTCCCACTTTATCTGTCTCTTTTGCATCAGCCATGGCAGCTTTCAATTCGCTGTTTCCGCTGGCTGACATGATAGAAAGTTCCAGGTTCAGAGGGCTGCCCTCCAAATCCTTTACTTTTGAATAGACGATGTGATCTACAAAATTAATGGTTGGTTTATGGCGTTCTGGATTTATGTAATATTTCAACTTAAAAACCTCCGTACTGTCTTAGTTAGTCGCTGCTTTTTTCTTATCAATGGCTTCTTTAATATATGGCCACGCAACGCTCACAACAGCAACCAGAAGGAATATGAGAGACACTGGTCTCATTACAAAATCTGCAATTCCATGGTTTCCGTAACTCATGCCTTTTCTGAAATACTCTTCCAGCTTGGGTCCGAGAATAAATGCGAGAATAAACGGGCTGCTGGGAATCTTGGCCATATCCATCAATATGCTGAGACCTGCGAATACTAACATCATCACCACATTGAACATGGTATTGCCACTGGTGTACCCGCCGACAAAACACATGATTAAAATTACGCCGTAAAGATAATGATACGGAACTTTCAGCAGATATGGGAACCATCTCATGCCGAACAGCTGCATAAACAATACCAATAGAGCCGCAACCAAAGTGGCTGCAAAAATAACATAAGAAATCTGCGGATTAGCGCCGATCATCAAAGGTCCCGGCTGTAAACCATGAATCATCAAACCGGATAATAAAAGAGCGGTTGTGGAATCTCCGGGAATTCCCAATGCCATCATAGGAATCAGCGCTCCGCCGACGGATGCATTATTGGATACCTCGGAAGCCCAGATGCCGTCCGGACATCCCTTTCCGAACTCTTCCGGCTTCTTGGAACCTGATTTGGCCTGGGCATAAGCTACCATATTGGAAAGTCCTGAACCCATACCAGGAAGGAAACCGATCCAAAGTCCGATCAGGAAAGAGCGGATGATGTTGACAATGTTGCTGGTAATATCCGCAATTTTAATGCCAATCCCTTTAATTCCCTTTGTGTCCACCTCAGGCATATCCTGTTGGCCTTTGGCGTAGTCCACGGCCACCTGTTTGATTGCGAATACACCCAGCATTAACGGAACCATGCTGATGCCCGCGCTCAGCCAGATACTTCCGAATGTAAAACGTTTCTGTGCCGTAACAGGGTCCATACCGATGGTTGCGATAAAAATGCCTAAGAACGCTCCCATCAATCCTTTAAAAATACTTCCTTTCGATAAAGAAGCAACTAACGTGATCGCGCAAAAGCATAAGGAAAAATACTCCCACGGCCCTAACTTTAATGCCAGATCCGCAATCAGCGGGCTGAGCACGGTTGCGATGATAACAGAGAAAAATGTACCTGTAAAAGAACCCAGAATACCTATGCTGAGCGCCCTCACCGTCTCACCTTTCTGGCTCATAGGATATGCGTCGAAACAGGTGGCGATGGATGCGGGTGAACCCGGAATACCAACCAATGTGGCGGCAATAAAGGAACCGGACACGCCTCCGACCCACATTCCGATCAGCATGGCAAACCCCAGTGTGGGCTGCATGCCGAAAGTCAGCGGCAGAAGAAGGGAAACGCCCAATCCGCCCGACAGTCCCGGAATAGCGCCGAAAACAATACCAGCCAAACTACATACTAAAATGATCAGTAAATGGGATGGCTGCAGAACAGTCATTAATGCACCTAAATATGCTTCCATATTCTGTAACCTCCTTAAAAGAATTTGCCCTTAGGCAATGGAATAACAAACAATTTAACAAATGTAAAATACAAAATGCCGGTCACTGCCAGGGCAATAATAACGGAACCGATCTTAGAAACAGGTTTCCCGCTTCTCAGTACCGCGATAAATCCCAGCATCGCAATTGGAGTGGAAATCAAAAAACCGATGTAAGTCAAACCAAGGATATAAGCTGCCATCACTGCGATGACTACGGCAAAGCGTTTCCATCCATCTCTGGTTAAATATACGGTTTCTTCCTTTGCTTCCGGATCCTTTGTAAAAAACATTCCGATACCGCACAGAATCATGCCGATTGCCGCGATCTGCGGGAAAAGGCGGGGGCCAGGCTCTGCCAGATTTGGCAGAACCCTGACCTGCTGTGTCAATACAAGAATTGCAACGCTGAGCAGTATAAATACAATACTAACTATCTTATCCTTGCTTATTCTCACTTTTTTCACCTCTGATTGATCTATCTAACGTTAATTCCCAGGGAAGTTGCTACATCTACGATAATCTTCTGTTCGTCTTCCAGCATCTTTCTGCTCTCTTCAACAGAGTGCCATTCCGGTGTCGCTCCCATAGCTTCGCAGCCTTTGATGAAATCAGGATCATCCAATACCGGTTTTAAAGATGCGTTGATGGCTTCAAGAGTTGCTGCGTCTGTTCCCTTTGGTGCGAAAATGTAAACATTGGATCCCCATGATGCGTCTACGCCCTGGGACTGAAGGGTTTTCCAGTTGTCTCCTCTTGCCACAACCTCTTCCACATCGGTGCCGTCACGGCTGATCATGCCGATTACCTTCACTTTTCCGCCTTCCACATACTGTACAGCGTTCTGATATGTAACGTTTCCGGCTGAAATAAATCCGCCTGCCACGTTGGTGAGCTTATCTGTTTCATTTGCCGCTTCTACCATTTTAAATTCAACACCGGCCGCTTTTGCGATCTGGCCCCAGATAAAATGGGATGAGTTGCCGTTTGCAATCGCGCAGGAAACCTCGCCCGGATGTGCTTTCGCATATTCAATGAATTCTGTCATATTGTTGTATGGTGCATCAGGAGCTACGATAATCGCCTGATCTCCCATATACTGCATAGCCGCCACAACTTCATACTCTTCAACAGGATTGATATCGGAAGCTCCTGTCTGATACTGGCAAAGGCATCCGCTGTGATTTGCTAAAAGATTGTAGCCGTCTGCAGCTGCCGTTCTTCCTGTCTCCATACCAACCTGAGCATTGTCAAAGTTCACAACTGCTACGGATGCTCCAACTGTTTTCTGCCATGCTGTGGTGATATAACGAACCTGCAAATCTGTGCCGCCGCCTGCTTTCGCGGGAACGTTCATTGTGATTGCCGACTTAGGCCAGTCTGTAGTTGCTGCTGAACCGGCGTCTGTTGCTGCATCTGTTTTTGCCGCCTCTGTCTTGGCCGCATCGTCTTTCGCTGCCTCTGTTTTTGCCGCTTCCGTCTTGGCTGCGGTTGTGGAATTTGATGCTCCGCCGCCGCAAGCTGCCAGTGATGCGGCTGTCATAATCGCTGCTGCTAAAATACTGATTTTCTTTCTCATGTCTGTGTTGCCTCCCTATACTTTTTAATTTTCTCTGATCGTTTATAACTAATAATTATGTTATAAAGATAATCAACAGTTATACTTAGTTTCTTGGTTTTTTGGAATTTTACCTGAATCTATGTAATTTTCCCTTTGACAGTTATGATTATAGTACATATATTGAGGATTGACAAACATTTAATATTTATATATGATATAAGCATAAGTTATATATCTTGTGAGGTATTATATGAATACACGTCAACTTACTTATATTATAGCAATTGCGGAAAAAGAAAGCTTATCCGGCGCCGCCGCGGAACTTGGCGTTTCCCAGCCGGCCCTGAGCAAATATCTGGCCGATCTGGAAAAGGAACTGAATACGGAACTCTTTCTGAGACATAAGAAAAAGCTTCTGCTCACTGCGGCGGGACGGATCTACGTGGATGCGGCTAAAAAGATCGTATCGGTAAAAGAACAGACCTATCAGACGATTTCCTCTCTGTCCAGAGAGTATAAAGAGACGATCACAGTAGGCGCTACCCCTCTTCGGGGCTCCATTGCCATCGCCCGCATATTTCCATTTTTCTGCAAACGCTATCCCAACATCAACATTGCCATAAAAGAAAGTTATATGGCCGGTCTCAGGCAGGCGGTCATCGAACAATCCGTGGATGTGGCGCTGGGCACCTGTATCGATCTGGACAGCCCTGATATTCTGCATATATCGGCCTGCGAAGAAGATCTTGTGCTGGGCGTTCCGGTATTTCATCATCTGGCCCCAACCGCCAGCCGGGATCTGGATCACCTGACTACAGTCGATATCAGGGAATTTAAAGACAGCCCGTTTCTCATGGGCGGCAAAGGTTCTACCATACGCACTCTGGCCGACAGCATCTTTAAACAAACCCATATGAACCCTACCGTTGTTTATGAATCCAACAATAATCTGGTCCTTCTCAACATGATACAGAGCGGCGCAGGTGTTTGTTTCCTGCCGAAATCCGCCATGAAGCCGTCGGATCACATTGTATATTTTTCCATACGCCCCCGCTATTTTCTGAACCTTTCCATCATGGTTCCGAAAAATCATGTGCTGAGTGAAGAGGAACGCTATCTGACCGCCCTTGTGCTGGCTTCTGACTGCAACCACCCCAGATACCGGTTAAATCCCACTCCCCTGGCAAAACAGATCATGGATGAATTTCCTATGCCGGAGTTTACGGATGAATTTCCATTTACATTTTAGAGTTTCGTCATTATAAATAGGAGACACTGCCTTATGGATACGAGAGTTATTGAATATATGATCGCCATTTCCGAAGAAAAAAGCTTGAGCAAAGCGGCGGAAAAGCTTTATATTTCCCAGCCGGCCCTGAGCCAGCAGTTAAAGAAACTGGAAGCTGAACTGGGTACCCCCCTGTTTACAAGGGAGAAAAACAGCCTGCTTCTCACCGACGCAGGACGAGTTTATATCAATGGCGGCCAGTCCATTCTGCATATCAAGCAGGAGGCGCTCAAACAGCTGAACCATATGAGCTACACTTCCCGGAATTTTATCCGTTTCGGATATACGCCGGTCAATGCCATCGAATGTCTGCCTGCATTCCGGATGGAATTTCCCGATATTGAACTGTCCACCCGCCAGTACAGCACGCTGGAAGCCAAAGAAGCTCTGATCCAGGGCAGTTTGGATATTGCCGTGGTCCTGACTTCTTCGCTTCAGCATGGAAGTCTGGAGTTCCTGCCTCTCTGTAAGGACGAACTCCTGTTAGCCCTTCCCGCCGGTCATCCTGCGGCAAAGGAAGAGAAACCTTTTAAAGACGGATATTCCCGTCTGGCTGGCGACTATTTTATTCTGGATCCGGCCGGTACCTATTCCAGGAATATAGAAGACCGGGCCTTAAATGCCATGGGAATACAGCCTAAGATCCTCTGTGAAACCAATGATTACACCACCGAACGGTATATGCTCAACCGGGGCCTGAGCAATTGTTTTATCCCCAGGTTTTCCCTTCATGCGGAAGATACGTTCCGCACTTATCCGCTGGACCCGCCCCAGTCCTTTTATGTGGCGGCGGCTTATTCGAAAAATATTATATTGTCGGAACCGGTAAAGTATCTGCTGCGGCTGCTTTTGAATTTGTTTGACCGGCATGTGGGGAATTGATTCTGCCGCAGAATGAAATTGATTCTATCTCAGAATGTATTAATTAACACGCTAACGGATTATTTGTTGTATAATCAGATATAAATTGACAGATAAATGAAAGGGGAATTCATCATGACTTTAAAAGAAGAGTATCAGCAGAGATTAAACGAATATGAGGCGTTAAAACGCACCTCTCATGCCCACTTATGGGTAGACCAGGTTAACCGGTATGTGGAACCATTTCAGATCTTCGGCAGCCTTTACTATGTAGGAGATAATAATATCTGCATGCACCTGATCGATACAGGAGACGGATTACTCCTTTGTGATGCGGGCAATTACGGATCAGAAGGATTGTTAGTCAACGCAATATGGGAGGCCGGTTTTAATCCCCACGATATCCGCTGGATCATCCTTTCCCATGCTCATGTTGACCATATCGGATGCGCAGAATTTTTCCGGAAGATGTATGGATGTAAGCTCTATATCGGCGCGCCTGATGCCCGGATGATGAAGGATGCTCCGGAACAGACATTGGTTCAGCGCAGCTCTGATATCAGCCATCATTTATTTGAACCGGATGAGGTCATCAATGATGGTGACATCCTCACATTTGGCAATACTGCGATTGAATTCTATCTGGTCCCGGGCCATACGAAAGGCACGCTGGCCTATTTCTTCCCTGTTAGCGACGGCAGCCGGACGCTGCGGGCCGGATACTACGGCGGCTTTGGTTTTAATACACTTACAAAAGCTTATTTAACAGAAACCGGCGATCCTGATCTGCAGATGCGCCAGACTTATCTGGAATCTCTCAATAAAGTACGGGATCAGAAGGTAGACATTTTCCTGGGAAATCATACGAATAATAACCGGCTTTTGGAAAAACGGAAAAAAATGCTGGAGGAACCGGATGTAAATCCGTTTATAGATTCTTCTGAATGGAGGACTTATCTGGACGGGAAGAGGGATGAGCTGCTGGCGTTTATGGCGGATCCCAGTAAGTAAATACGCAGAGATTACACATGAGATAAAAACCGGGAAATCTTTATCAGTCAAAGATTTCCCGGTTTTTATTATGTATAACCTGATTATGCCAGCACTCCAATCTGCCACGGCACATATTCATCATAACCGATTCCCAGTTCTTCACTCTTGGTCTTCTCTCCTGAAGCGACGCGGATCAGTTTCTCAAATATAATTTTTCCCATTTCGTCCAGATTCTTCTCTCCGTCAATGACCATACCGCAGTTGATATCCATATCATCGATCAGGTTCTTAAACATGTCGGAATTAGACGCCAGTTTCACGGTCGGGCAGTGTACGGCTCCAAAGCAGGACCCACGGCCTGTGGTGAATGCGCAGAGAGTCGCTCCTGCTGCAAATTCACCGGTTACGGATACAGGATCATATCCCGGGCTGTCCATGATAACCAGACCTTTTTCTTTTACCCTTTCCGCATACTGGTAGAACTCGTTAACCGGAGTGCTTCCGCCCTTTTTGGCGCCTCCCAGGGATTTTTCCAGAACATTGGCTAAACCGCCCTTATTATTTCCCGGGCTGACTTTTCCATTGATCTGGCAGTCACGTCCTTTGTTGTATTCCAGCCACCAGTTCAGACGGTCTACAAATTTCTGGCCTATCTCAGGTGTTTTAGCCCGGCAGGTCAATGTATGTTCTACGCCGAATAATTCGGTAATTTCAGCCAAAATAGCGGTTCCGCCGTTCTTGACGAGCAGATCCACAGCTTTTCCAAGGGCAGGATTGGCCGATAAGCCGGAAAATCCGTCCGATCCTCCGCACTGAAGCGCCAGTACCAGGTGCTCTACGGAAACAGGTTCCCTCTTGACCTGATTTGCAATTTCAAGCATCTCATATACGGCCTGGATTCCCAGTTTCACCGCTTTGGTTGTTCCGCCCACTTCCTGCATAACCAGCCTTCTCATCATAGGGCCTTCTGTAAGGCCTTCCTGCTCAAACATTCCGTCGATGTTATTTCTCTCGCATCCTAACGCGCATACCAGAGCTCCGGCTATATTAGGATTGACGCAGTGGCCTGAAATGGTCCGGCGCAGAAGGTCCATAGCTTCCCCTGTCATCTCCATCCCGCATCCGATTCCGGTAATAAATGGAATCACCCCGTCCACGTTAGGATACGCTTTCATCACTTCCGGTGTAAAATGATTGGCAATTCTTCTGGCAACTGTTCCCGCACAGTTTCCGGCTACCGGTATTGCAATAAAGTTTCTGGTAGCAACACGGCCGTCTTCCCGCACAATTCCCATAAATGTGGGGCGGTCCTTTTCCGGAACCAGTTCTACCGGTTTATAATCTCTGGAAAATGCATAATCCTTATCCACTTCGTCAAACAGGATGTTATGGCTGTGCATCATGGTTCCCGGCTCCGTATCTTCTGCCGCATAACCGATCACCGTATTATATTTCTTGACAGCTTCGCCTTTTTTAATGAATCTGGCCGCCACTTTATATCCGGACGGAACTTCCATCCGTGTTGTAATCCCCTCTTCCGGTATCTTTACACCTGCTGCTATATCATGGCGGGCTACCACCACATTATCATGTTCATCCAAACGAATAATCGGACATAATCCCATATTTTCCCTCTCCTTTTCTACACATCTGCCGGAAAAACAGCTGATCCCGGCTCCTCTTTGTTACTTTCAGTATAACAATCCGGAACCGTAAAATCCAATATTTAAAATTGATGTAAGGAATCGAAAAAATCGATAATAGGAAGACTTTGCTTGCAACCGGAACTCAATTCTTTTATAATTAAAATGTAACAGTTCAGGACATCCGGTTTGCCCGCCGTCCTGAACTGTTACATTGAAATAATATATCATCATATGCTGCCCGAACAGACAGCGGATAGGAGCAAAAGATGAATACAAAGCATATCTCCTATATTTTGGAAATAGCCGAACAGAAAAATATCACGAAGGCAGCGGAAAAACTCTATGTTTCCCAATCCACATTAAGCCAATGCCTTGCCAACCTGGAAAGTGAACTGGGAACGCCGCTTTTTTACCGAAACAGCAAAGAATTGGTTCCGACACCAGCCGGCCTGTGCTATCTGGACGGCGCCAGGCAGATGATGGAAATCAAGAAACAGGTCTATGACAATATCGCTAAGATGACTGCCACCATGCCGATGGCATTTACCATCGGAATTTCTTCCCAGAGCGGGCTCCGGGTATTCTCCAAAGTTTCTGCCCTTTATAAAAACGATTATCCCAATGTTACATTTAATATCATCGAAGACCACAGCCTTCCGATGATCAAATTGCTGAACACCGGGAAACTGGATATGGCTATTCTGGCAGTTGACAACACAAAACGGATTCCTTCCGCTTATGAGCGTCTTTTGGACGAAGAACTATTTCTGGCATTTCCCGATATGCCGGCGTTCCAAAAATACTTTACCGACGATGGAATCATATGGGACGCTTTGAACCAGGCGCCATTTATCCTATCGCCAAAGGGTACGATTATCCGTGAACTGGAAGAAGTGATGTGCAGCACCCATCGGATCCAGCCCTATGTGATCTGCGAGATAAGCAGCAAAGCCGCCGTCATCTCTATGCTGACGGAAGGCGTTGGAATCTCCCTGATTCCGCGTTCGGCCATGAAGGAGCTTGAGGGAATCAGGTACTTTTCCATATCGCCGCAGCTGTACCGGCATCATGTGATCGCATATACGAAGAAGAAAACGCCAGAGAGGGAGAAGGAGGCATTTATTCAGTTGGTGAAGGAGAATTATAGTTTTTGAAAGGGAGATAAAACTGGTTGGATTTACATGTTCTCCCTTTCCGCCAACCGGTCCAATATCTCTATCAGCCGCAGATTTCCTCCTGCCGGGGGACGCCAGTCCACGTGAACGCATGGAACCTGCTGCGAGCGCACGGCATCATAAAATCCGGACAGGCCCAGATTAATGACTTCCATTTCAGTCTCCTGTGTTATTCTTTTATCTCTCATCCGTTTACCTCCGTTCCTCTGCCGTTAATCACCGATAACGCTGTCTCCACCGCCTGTGCATTGGATTCAGCTACCAGGATGCCCTGCTGCTGCAAAATCCGTTTCTGTTCTTCATAATTCTGAACGTCTTCATGAGTTCCGCAAATCGCAGCAGCAAAAATGACATGGCGTTTCTGCTCTTTCAGCAGTTCCCGGGCTTTTGCCACTTCTTCAGCTAAAACGGATGCAGGATTTTCATGAGATCCATATCCGATCTCCACATCCGCCAGAATCACCGCAGTTTCCTTATCGGCGGCTTCGCTGAGCAGTCTCTCTTCCCTTAAAGACGGTTCGATCATGGGATGGGGCTTTCCAACAGTGAATTCATCATCTCCCAAATCCAGTACCGTATGTTCCTTTGAGTTTTGACCTCCACCGATCTTTTCATCTCCGGTCACAGCGATATTAGAATATACTTTTTTGGTATGCCGCCGGATCTGCAGCATGGCCTCATAGGCCAGAGTGCCTCCGCAGTACAGGCCTCTGATATATTTCTGTTCCGGCTGGAGCAGCATTCTTTGGGACATGGCCGCCTCTAACATCTCCGGAGAGGCTTCGTGCCTGTTTCTGTCGCCCGTACCTGACAGTTCAACCGCCATACGTGCGGCCTCTTCCAGCGTGGCCGCAGTTTTCCAAGGAAGTCCTGAATCATCGTCAGCCTCACTTCCCATGAAACAGGCCACCACCGGCTTTTTCTTTCCCCGTAGATACCCGGCTATCTTTTCCAATACGGAAGGAGCCGGCGGCTTGGACACGATCACGATCACATCTGTGCTGTCGTCATGTTCCAAAAGCTCCAGACAGGCCAGCATCATCCTGCCTCCAATGGCTTCCTTTACATCCCTTCCTCCGGTACCGAATGCCTGGGAAATCCCCCCGCCCCGGTTGCTTATCTGGCACATCACCTCTTGCAGGCCGGTTCCCGACGCGGCCGCCAAGCCGATAGTTCCACGCTTCACCCGGTTAGCAAACCCCAGGCCTGCGCCGTTAATCACCGCAGTACCGCAGTCAGGCCCCATCATGAGAAGCCCTCTTTCCAATGCCAGGTCTTTCAGTTTCCTCTCTTCTTCCAACGATACATTGTCGCTGAAAAGCAGGACATGGCGGTCTGCCATAAGAAGCTTTTTCACCTCTCTGGCTGCAAATGCTCCCGGCAGAGAGACGACGGCTATAGATGCGTTCGGATGACGTTCCATCGCTTCTTCCACGGTTTTTACAATATCATTACTCTCTTTTTTCATGTGGGCGGCCTTGTTGTTCAGTTCTTCTGATGCCATTTCCAGCACCTGATTCACGTCTTCCTCTGTTTTTGCCCTAATAGCAAAGACGAGATCGTTGGCTCCTGCCCTGCGGCCGTCGTCCGTCAATAGACCTGATGTTTCCATTAAATCTTTATTCATATCCGTAGCCATCATCACGGCCACATTCTTAGCAGAGCCAAGCTGCCTGCCTATTTTACTGGTAAGCAGCATTAAAGTAGCCGAATCATAGTATTGGTTTGTCTTTACAACATTTTTTAATATCATCTGCCTGTTCCCCCTATATACCCAATTTTTCCGCAAGCGCCAGAAGGGCTTGTTCAAACGGCCCCATCGGCAGCACCGACATCCCAGCTCCGATCATCCCCACTCCCGCGCGGTTAGACGCAATCGCTGTATTGAGCACAGGAGTGATTCCCGTTTCAACCACCTTCATAATATCGATTCCGCACGGAAGACCTCTGAAATCGTTGATCGGTATCTGATACTTGGGGTGTTCGGCCAGTGTGATCTGATACATGGAATCAGTTGTGTCAATGGCAGTCTGCACGCTGTCGGCTCCCAAAAACCTAACAATGGCAGGAGCTGCCACCATAGCACACCCGCCAAATCCACCTACTTCCATAATCGCGCTGTCACCGATATCGGGATTGGCATCTTCTTTCGTATACCCTGGAAAATACAGTCCCTCCACCACAGGCGCAGGAGCGGTAAACCATCGGCCGGGCAGGCCGCTGATCCGTATGCCTATTTCAACGCCGTTTCTGGCAATCGCAGTCACCATGGTAGACCCGTCTACCCCATCGGCCGCGTCGGCCGCCAGTTTATTAGCCGCCATGGCCAGATTGAGAAAGAACTGGTCATTGCCCACGCCGATAAATTTAAGGATATCTTCTGCATCCTTACCGGCTGTTCTGGCAATGTGGGGACACAGAAGTTTTAATATGAGCGCCGTAGTCGCATGGTTTCTCATATGAAGTTCGTCGCCCATGGAAAGCCCCTGGGCCATCACCGGTCCCAGATCGATCCCCCCCAATTCCCGGATGATCCTTGAAAATACAGGTGCGGCCACCTCTTCCATCCATTTCAGGCGTTTCAATGTTTTGTCCGTATATTCGCCGAACCTCAGGCCGACTCCGCTGCCCTCGCTAATATTGGCATAACTTCTCCTGCCCGTATTTCTGTCCTCCACCACCCAGAGAGGCATAGACCAGGTAGTAATGCCTGTCATAGGGCCTACCGCGCCAAACTCATGGCATGTCTTATAGACAACACTGCCATCAGCCGCTCTCATCCTGGCTTCTTCCACATTCCCGGCAATGCCCTCATTCATCAGGGCACAGTAGACAGCCCCTTTCATCGGCTCACACATCTGTTCAAATTCAATGGGCGGTCCGGAATGAAGGATTACATTTTTTTCTATCCCCTCTAAAACCTCGCAGGCGGGTTTCACATCTATTAAAACTGGTTCGGCTGACATCAATCGTTTGACAGCCGTTTCATTCGCCTTTTGCATAGTACCTCCTTTTAAACACGGTAAAAGCCTTATAAGAATTTAGAAATGACGCCGTAAATTCCCCATATACCAAGGCCCAGTGTCACCAGCACCGCTATTATGCCCCAAATATTTCTGGGCGTTGAGTTTGTATATTTTCCCATAATTTTTTTATTGTTGGTCACCAGCATCAGGAGAATCGCGATAAATGGCAGAGAAAAACCGCTGGTAGCCTGGGCCAGAACTATAATCTGGGCCGGTTTTGTATTGATCATGGCTAATACGGTTCCAAAGATTACGACAATAGCCCCCGCCGCTTTCGCTTTCACACTATCGCTGCCCCCCTCCCAGTGGAACAGTCTGCTGAAGATAGACTTGATCGTAAACGGAACAGCAATTGCTGAAGAAAGCCCTGCTGCAAATAAACCGATGTTTCCGCATATCCGCGCCCAGCTCCCTAAAACAGGTTCCAGCTGTTTTGAAAATACCAACGGACTGTTCACCTCAGTTCCGGTCCCGTATAAAACGGCTGCGCTGGTAATGATGATGGACATAGTGATCACAACACCGATAATAACATTAACATTGATATCAAAACGGGCGTCGGGGAGATCTTCAATCTTGTTATATCTTCCCTCACAGGTTATCGAATGAAGAATCAGATTAATTCCAACCAATGTGGTTCCGATCAATGCCAGACTGCTCACAATGCTTCCTTCCGGCAGCGCGGGAACAATGCCTTTTATAATTCCCGTCAGACTGGGGCGCACCGTGATCATCGTGATAAAGAAGATAATTCCCATCAGGCTGACAAATATCTGCATGATCTTTTCCAGCAGTTTATAAGATCCCAGCACCGCAGTAAACATGGCTAAAGCACCTACGATCAGCGCTGCCAGCCACTGAGGCATTCCGAATATATCCCCCAGACCTGATGACGCGCCGATTTCATTACCTGCCTGAAAAGCGAAGCACACTGCCGCCACGGCGATAAAAACCACTGTCTGGATCAGAATTTTCCACCCTTTTTTCTCTGGAAATATGGAGATAGATGCATCGATTACATTCATTTTGGATGCGATAACCGTCCGGGCAGCCATTTCCATCAGTATGATCAGAGAAATTCCTGAAAAAACTACAGTCCACAGCAGATCATATCCAAAATTCACGCCTGCCATGGTTGCGGTGGTAATCGTTCCAGGCCCGATAAATGCGCTGGTAATAATTGCCGCAGGCCCCATATTTTTAAGTTTCTGTCCCAATGTACTCTTCATATCCTTCCTCCTGTTATTGAATCATTTTATAGTTTCCCTAAACTGCGCTCCTTGGAACCGTCCAGCCGTTTAACCTGCTCCTGCAGATATTCAGCCGCCATAACAAGCCCATCCAATATATCAGCTCCCGAAGTATGTCCAAGCTGTAAAAGCTTTGCGGCCGCTTCATTCTGTGCTTCATTCATAAACC
Source organism: Clostridiaceae bacterium (assembly GCA_018378255.1). GTDB lineage: Bacteria > Bacillota > Clostridia > Lachnospirales > Lachnospiraceae > CHH4-2. The sequence goes on from JAGZXV010000092.1 coordinate 16,574, forward strand.
CCTCTATTGTATGAATTACCACATCAGATCCATATCCGCCGCAGGCCCATAAAAGATAGGACCTGCTGATATCGTTGGTTTTGTGCAGCTCTGGCAGAACAGCCTTTACAGCCAGTTGGAATCCTGCCGGATCGAAGCATTTAAGAACCGCTAATATCCCTGACAGCAGATCATCTCCCGAGGGGGTAAGACCGGTTCCCAGACCGATACACCGGCCAGCTGCCGTCTCCATAGCCGGTAAATCGCGCCTTTCCAAAGCCTCAAAAAAGCAGCCGGCCCCTTCATGCAGACGTCTGCAGATTTCCCGGGCCATTGTTTCCGGAACCTGTTGTGTTCTCCGCTTCTCATCGATCATCTCCCTGTATGGTTCCAGAAAAAATCTGTTTTTTTCCAGCGCAGGAAGGGAACTGTCAAAATACCGGCATTCTTTTAAAATGCGGATACATCTCTCCCCTATGTGAATCGAACCGCCGTCCGCTCCAACTTCCATCCCGGCTTTCACATGGCCGCTGTCCAGATCCTCAATATAAAAAGAACCCGGGGGGATCATTCCTGCAAATGAATGGATTACCAGAAACGGCCGGCCCTCCCCTAAAAATACGTTGACGCTGTGTTCAAATACGCTGTGGACTGTCCCCCGCCAGATTCCAGGCGGCAGCGGAAGCCCGATTTTGCTGCAGGCCAAATATCCACCCCCTCGCTATCTCACTGCAAAAGACAGCATTAATGTTATAATTCCAACGAAAAATACTTCCGTCAAAGCCAGCGGCAGCATTTTCTTTAAAACCCAGCCTTCTTTTCCACGGCATCCTGCGGTTGCAGTGCCCAAAAGTATGGTAGACGGCCCCACGACTGTACCTATCGCCCCGCCCACTGTCTGGGCCGAAAGAATGATCCAGTTGTCTATATGCAGGGCCGAAGCCATAGCTGACTGAAAACCGCCCAGAAGTATGTTTGAGGAAGTATTGGACGATGTTACAAATGCCCCCAGGATTCCAATAAACGGCGCCGCCATGCCGTAAAGCCTTCCGGCTGCCGCAGTTACTCCCAGGGCAATGATCTCCATCAGTCCGCTGCCTCTTAAAACCTGGGCCATCATCACCAGCAGCAGAATCCCCATGGAAGCCGGAACCGTTTTCTCCAGTGTCCCCCTCATCACGGCAGATGTCTCTTTTCCGTGGAGATATCCTTTTTTCAAAAAAACAAGCCAGGTAACACAAACCACTAAAAAAAGGATAAACCCGGCATGGGTCAAAATATGTAAAGGGCCAAAACTCAGGGTAGCGGGATTGACCATCCCTCTTCCAGTTACAGTCTCCCGAAATGCCAATTGCAGTACCGCCCTTCCAAGTACCTGGTTGACCGGTTTCACCATAAGAATGATTATGGAAAAACATAATAACAGGAGGAACGGCATCAGCGCCGGTCCGGACGGAATCCCGTCTTCCTGATCTGCCCTGTCTCCGGCCCCTTCTCTCATGATCTGAGACGGCAGTTCCCAGGTATCCCTGTAAAATCCGGTTTTCAAAAATAAAACTGCTGCCCCCAGCGCTGCCGTAGCCGGAAGAAATGCGGCTGCCGCCGTATTAATGAATCCTGCCGCCGCCTGTCCGCCGCCGTGGACAGTGCTGATAACCAGGAGAAAGGGCATCATATGTTTTACCGCTTTTCTGCCTCCGTAAAAAACACAGATCAGCAGACCTCCTGCAAAATCAACGGCCCATAAAAATATGCAGGTCATCATCAAGGTATCCGCCATATCCGTTAAGCCTGATTGAGTGACCAGTGCTTCCCACGCCAGTGCAAAAGTGCCGAATGTATTGGCCCAGGCGTGTCCGGTGAGCGTGATCACCACAGACCATACAGGCTTCACCCCTATGGCAATGAGCAAAGGGGCACAAACAGCTACCGGCACTCCAAAACCGGTAATTCCCTGAAGGAAACTGGAAAACAGCCAGCTAAACAGAAGAACAAGAAAAAGCTGGTCCCTGGAGTTGTCTACCGCCAGTTTCTTAATGGTTCCAAAGGCCCCCGTCCTGTCCAGGATCTCATACAGCACAATCGCCGGCCATATCACGATCAATATGGAAACTGCATTCCAGGCCCCCTTGGCCAGATTGATGCCAAGATTGGAAAACGGATCCTTTCCAACTACAGCCGCTGCCAAACCGGACACCACAAGCCCCAGCAAAGCGGCCTTTTCCGTCTTCATCTGAAACAGGCTCATCGCCAGAAACAGTATGATAATTGGCGATGCCGCCCCGGCCCAAAGCAGGAATCCGGTCATGTTTTTTCCTCCCTCAAAGACACATCAAACGCGGTCAATGCTTTTTCAAAGGCTTCAAAGGGAACTCTTGAAAGACCTGCTCCGATCATTCCGTCACCCGGCAGTTTGCTCACAATTGCGGTGTTAATGCCCGGAGTGATAGTGGTTTCCACTACCTTCATGATATCAATGCCCAGAGGCAGACCTGCAAAATTAAGTCCCGGAATTGTATATTTCTGCTGTTCTCCAATACAGATATTCCTCATTGTTTTCGTAAATTCCACAGCCTCATCCGTATCTGGTATTCCCAAAAGACGGATGATTGCCGGAGAAGCGGCCATCGCAAAACCACCGAATCCATTGACCTCCATAATCGCGCTGTCTCCAATGTCCCCATTGGCGTCTTCCTGGCTGAATCCTGAAAAATACAAACCGTCCACCAGTGGAGCCGGAGCCGTAAACCATTGACCTGGAAGACCGCTGATGCGGATTCCCACTTCCACCCCATTTCTCGCAATGGCAGTAACGATCGTCGATTCTTTTATCCCATCGGCAGCATCGGCGGCGCTTTTATTGGCAGCCATCGCTATATTTAAGAAAAACTGGTCGTTTCTGCTGGTCAGAAACTGCATAATCCGGCTGAGCTGCGGGCCAGCACATACTTCTGAAAAGGGCGACGCCAAACGGTGCAAAAGCACCATGGAAGAAGCGATATTCCTCATATGAAGTTCGTCCCCCATGGAAAGGGCCTGGGCCATCACCGCGCCCACATCCACTCCGCCTAAACGGTCAACCGCTTTTCTGAGGGCAGGCGCCAGCTCTTCTTCGATCCAGTGCAGGCGTTCAATTGTCCGCCCGGTACAGGCTCCAAAACGTATCACATCGCCGGCGCCTTCATTGATCGTGCTGTACGCCAGATTACCATTAGCCGTATTCTCTACGACAAACAGAGGCATTGACCATGTAGTCACCCCTGTCATAGGTCCTACCGCCCCTTTTTCATGGCAGGTTTGAAAACGGATCCGGCCGCTTAGGGCCAGTTTTTCAGCGCTGTCCCTGTTTTCGGCCAGGCCTTCATAAATCAGAGCCGCATGAACGGCTTCCCGCATCGGGGCACACATCTGGGGATACTCAATGGGAGGCCCGGCGTGGAGTACTGTGTATCTGTCAAAATCTTTTAAAACATCTTTCGCCCGGCAGATATCCACCAAACGGGGAGAGGCATTCCTGAGACGGTTAAGTGTCTCCTGGTTGGCCGTCTTTATCATAATTTCCTCCTTTTCTCTCTTTTCTTACTTATAAGTATAGATGTATTTATACAAAACGTCATTGGATAAGGCTGTCAATAATTTCGTCATTTTTTATCTATGGAGGATAATAAATCCTCTCTGGTACGCATACGTAGAAACTATATTTAAGAAGCTATAATTTCCGTTCCCGCCCCTGTTCCGAAACACTCCAGTTTATCTATGGAGGTGATAACCGCTCTCCGGCCGTTTCCTGATTCTGCAAACATCATGGCTGCCTGTATTTTAGGAAGCATGCTGCCCTCCGGGAACTGGCATTCTTTGACATAGCGCTTTAACTGGGACGTAGTCACTTGCTTTAAAGGCATCTCATCCGGCTTATTAAAATTAACATAAACATATTCCACACCTGTGAGTATCAAAAGCACATCCGCATCAATCAGTTCCGCAAGTTTTTCAGCAGCCAGATCTTTATCCACCACAGCCTCTACGCCCCGGTAACCAGGCCCCGATTTCACCACCGGTATTCCGCCGCCCCCGCCGCAGATCACAATGTTTTCAGGGCTTAACAGCCTGCTGGCATCCGGAAATTCCAGAATACCCAGGGGTTTGGGAGAAGGAACAACTTTTCTCCACCCCCTTCCGGAGTCTTCCACATAAAGGCAGCGTTCCTTATTCATGGCCGCAAATGCCTCATCTTTTGTAAGAAACGGTCCAATGGGTTTGGACGGATGAGTAAATGCCCTGTCATTTTCATCCACCTCCACCCGGGTCACCAAAGAAAAAACATTCCG
>JAGZXV010000093.1 GCA_018378255.1 Clostridiaceae bacterium
GTGGCGGGATGCGATCATCATGTCCCCTAAACAGTTGATCTTATCCAGCAGTTCTGTGTCTATTTTAAGCAGGCCGTCAACGGCCGCCGATAATTCAATCTTACCTTCTTTTACTTCACTCCGGTTCATGTGATCACTGCGGCAAAGCTCATACAAGATTTCCGCTGCCTCGTTTTCATGATACATGGTTTCATCATTTTCCCAGATATAGAGATGTTCTTTTCCCAGGGACAGAAGCACCGGAATATCCTCCTCTGTGACCACATGGCCCTTCCGGAACCTGGCATCCTTCACCACTCCCGGTATAATCTGCGTGATATCATGGCACAATACCTGTCCAACCGCATCCTCTGTGCGAATTTCTTTCATATTTACCTCCATGCCTCTTGATCCGCCGCATGCTGCGGCACAATTATCCATAGGCTAATGTCCATACGTTATTTTCAAGCAAGAATATCCATATCAAATAAAAAGAGTTCCTTTCGCGGAACTCCCGCTCCTATGTACGGCTGCCCCAAAGTCCGACGTTTTCTCATTCGGCCCCTTTAAATATCCGGCCGAAAATCTCTTCCGCCGCCTTCTGGGTTTCCTCCTGGAATTGCAGATAACGGTTTAAAAATTCCTCACCGTTTTCCGTGAGCACCGTTCCTCCGCCGCTTTCGCCGCCTCTGGTTCCTTCCATCAATTGAAATCCCAGATCATTCTCCGCATTGCGGATGATCTTCCATGCCTTTGAGTAAGACATGTTCATCTCCTTACAGGCGGCCGATAAAGAAGAAGTCTCCTTCACCAGCTTCATGAGAGTGGAAACCCCCGGTCCAAAATTGCGCTCTTCCTTGTATACACGAAGACGCATATGAAACTTATATGCATCGCCTTCCATCATTTCCTCCGTCCCATCAGCAGGATTCAAACAGTATATCCACTTCACCGCCGCACCACATGCCGAGGGCTCCGGCAGTTTCCGTATTCAGACGGTAAGTCCTTACCTCTTCCTCCGCTCCCCGGGCCAGCATATCAGCAGCGTCTTCCACTGCCTTATATTCTATCATACCTCCGCCTATCGTGCCACATAAATTTCCATCCGGTAAAACGATCATCCTGCTTCCGATTCCTCTGGGCGCAGACCCTCTTTTACCAATAATCCTGAGAAGCATTCTGGGCCGGCTGCTCTCCTGTTCCAAAACCTCTTTCATTCCGTTCTCTATGTAGCTGGCCGGATGGTCAGCATTCTTCTTCTGGATCAGCTGGGCGATGATGCTGATCGCAATTTCCCTGGGCGTTTCCCCTCCGATTGGAAGGCCGATGGGCGCATGAACATCTTCCAATTGTTCCTGTGTAAATCCCTTCTCTTTCAGGGTATCCATGGTCTTTTTCACTTTTCCCCTGCTGCCGATCATGCCCACATATCCGTAAGGCCGTTTTAAAATCAGTTCCAGGCACTCCAAATCCGCCGCATGTCCCCGGGTCACAATTACATAATACGCATTGGGAGAGAATACCCTCTGTTCCAATGTCTCCTTAAAACTCCGGCAGATGCATTCCTTTGCCTTTGGAAAGCGCTGACGGTTGGCAAATTCCTCCCTGTCGTCTAAAACCGTATAAGGATACTCCAGATAATCCGCCATAAAAGCCAGTTCCTGGGAAATATGGCCGCCTCCGCAGATGACTAACTCCGGCTCCTGAACCATGCGTTCCACAAAAATCTGTTCTCCGAACGCCTCATACTGATAGGGACAGCTCGTTAAGTCAGCCAGCATGACAGCGGCGCTCCAGAACTGGTCCATCCCTGAATTAAGGGAAATGAATTCCCCATCCTGTAAGATCACCTTTTCTCCCAATGAAGACCCGGATACTACGGTAAATAGGTAAATCGGTCCTTTTTCCAGTCGTCTAGTTATCTCCTGATATGCATTCATCCTGATCTCCTTTCCATGGCCCGAACTTCAATGCCAGAGCCATTTTTCCCTGTTCAAATGCAGTTACTGCAGTAATTCCGGTATATTTTTCCCTGCAATGGCTGATGATCTCTTCTGCCATCCGTTTTCTCTTCCCATCGTCCGCTTTGTTGAGCACGATCCTGTATTCCCGTTCCCCCACCGCCTTCCGGCTTCCTCTGGAAGAACATAAAATGAGAGCCGCATCTTTTGGGGAAATGAGTTCTTCCGGTTCCTTTTTTATCAGTTTACACGCCTCTTCGGACCTGAAACAGATATCCTTAACCGGTCTGCCGATACAATCCAGCCCAACACAGGCGATCACCAGCTCAGTCCCGGAAATGATCACAGGCTCATGTTCAGCCGGAACTTTCACAGGCAGCCGTTTAGCCCCGTCGGCCTCAATTAAAAGCACATCGCAATAGTCTTTCAGCTTTCCGATTTCCTCAGGCGGCATTCCCTTCAGCTTCCCGTCCTCCGCTTCCCGTCCGACAGCCAGTATACAGGAATCCCATACCACATGTTTCAAATCCTCCGCCCGTTCCCCTATTGCGGTCTGATACTCCCCGGGCCTGCGGATATGGGTGCTGGTGGTAACAATCACCCGTTTCCCCATCCGCCCCAGCTCCCCGGCCAGTTCATACATGACGGTGGTCTTTCCACCCCCGCCCACCAGGGAAATGATCCCGGGAACCTGTTTTTCAAGACCAAGGGCCGCCAAAAGCCCGCGGCCGCTCATATCCAGCCAAAGGCTCACCTTTTCCCGGTAAGCCTTCGGCGTGTACATCACATGATATAATTCATCCATAATGGAACAAACCGGCGCTGTCTCCGGTTCCTTTTGTTCCACAGGATACAGTAAAATGGTGAAATCAACTTCAAACATGCAACAGCCCGCTCCGGTATGAACCGCACCGCAGCGCATATAGAAATTTATACGCCTCTGACGCATCAAATATTCCTCTTCATTTTCCGCCTCTGAAACAGTTTCACATTCCAGCATAATCCCTTCCATGCCGGAAAAATATTCCTTCATCATTTCCAGGAATCTGCTTCCGTATCCTCCGCTCCTGAACTCCCTGCACACAGCAAGATAATCCAGCAGCACATAAGGGAAACCTGATTTCTGCACGAAAAATCCGTAAGCCCTCAATCCGCCGTCCTCATAGAGCCCCAGTCCCAGATAATGCCCCTTCTCCCGCATGGACAAAAACCACTTCCATGGGCGGATCTCATTGGCCGGGAAATCATGTTTCATATGAGTGTTATAAATTTCTTCCATCTGTTTCAGGTTTAATTCCAGTATTTCCATCTTGTCTGCTCCTGCTGCGCAACTCATTTCTAAAACTGCATATATTTCCGGCGTTTTATGTATGTTCCTTCATGTTCCTGACATACCCCGCCGTTTTCAGCCACCAGCTTACCTCTCAGATAAACCTGGTCTGCAATCCCCTTTACCTCAGTGCCTTCAAACGGACAGTAATCCGTATTGGCATGCTGGTTTTCCTTCGTCATCACCCAGACTGCATCCGGGTCCCATACTACAATATCGGCATCGCTTCCCTCTTTTATACATCCCTTTTCAGGATATACGCCATAAAGTTTTGCCGGATTGGCGGAAAGCATGCGGCACATCTGTTCCAGGGAAAGATCTTTTTCCAGAACGCCAAAGGTATAAAACAGCACAGGGCGGCTTTCCACTCCCGGCATTCCGTTTGGTATCTTAGTAAAATCATCGATTCCCGCTTCTTTCTGCTTCATCGTGAAACTGCAGTGATCGGTGGAAACCGTCTGGATGTTGTTCTTTCGCAGGGCATTCCACAGCCTGGTCTGATCCGTCATCTTTCTCAGCGGCGGAGAGCACACATATTTGGCTCCTTCAAAATCCGGCTTGTCATAGCAGCTGTCATCCATCAGAAGATACTGGGGACACGTTTCCAGGTACACTTCCTGCCCCCGCTCTCTGGCATACTTCACTTCCTGGTATCCTGCTCCTGAACTGAGATGTACCACGATCACAGGCGCTTTAGCCAGATCCGCAATTTTAAGCAGACGGCTGACCGCTTCCGCCTCCACCAGATCCGGCCTGGTCCTCGGATGGGCAGAAGGTGCAAAATTGCCTTTTAACTTCTCTTCCTCGATCAATGCCTTAATCAGCCCCGAATTTTCACAGTGGACACCGGTGATGCCGCCCACTTCCTTTAACCGTTTCAGCACCTGGTATATCTCTTTATCATCCAGCACCATATTATCATAAGTCATATACACTTTAAAAGAGGTAATTCCCCCGGCGGTCAGTTCTTCCAGTTCCTGGCTGACCTCCTCATTCCAATCGGAAATGGCCATATGAAATCCATAGTCACAGGAACTTTTTCCGTCCGCTTTCTTATGCCAGTTTGCCAGCGCTTCATGAAGGGTTTCCCCTTTATTCTGCGTCGCAAAATCGATAATCATAGTGGTGCCGCCTGCAATGGCCGCTTTGGTTCCCGTCTCAAAGTCATCGGCGGTTACCGTGCCAGACACCTCTAAGTCAAAATGGGTATGGGCATCGATGAATCCCGGAAACACCAGTTTCCCGGTCACATCCACAACCTCAGTCCCCTCTTCCGGAACAATCCCTTCCGCCACCCGGCAGATGGTACCGCTCTCATCGTCCATCAGCACATCCAGCTTCTCATGGTAAGTTTCCATGACAACGGTGCCGCCCTTCAATAATCGTTTCATATCGCCACTTCCTTCCATTTCATCAGAACTATTTATTTCTTCTTACTATATGCTGTTCCCTCCAGCGGCAGACTTGTTCTGAATTTGCCGTCAAATCTGTAATATGCGTTCTGTACCGCCGGTGCAGTCGGGATTGAAGTGATCTCACCGATTCCCACTGCCCCATAAGCCAGGGAATCCTTATTCTTTTCTACAATGATGCTCTCCACATCCGGCGTCTTATCCGCCCGGAATAAGCCCAGGGTGCCGAATTTAGCCAGCGGTTTTCCATGATCCAGAGGGAAATCTTCAGTCAGGGCAAATCCAAGGCTCATCACAACGCCGCCTTCGATCTGGCCTTCCACAGACAATGGGTTGATGGCTTTTCCTACATCGTGTGCCGCCAGCACCTTTTCCACTTTTCCATTTTCGTCTAAAAGCACTACCTGGGTAGCGTATCCGTAGGCCACATGAGAGACAGGATTCTTCTTGGGGCTTCCCATAGGATCGGTGGCCGCAAGATATTCTCCTTTGTATTCCCTGCCGTTTAACTCGCTGAGGGAATGTGTTTCCATATCCTTTTTGATATCCAGAGACGCCAGCCTCACCGCTTCTCCGGTTACCAACGTCTGGCGGGAACCCGATGTGGTTCCTGAATCAGGAGCCAAATTGGTTTCAGCGGCCACATAGACGATATCCTCTTCTTTCAGTCCCGTAGTCTCACAGCAGATCTGTTCCAATACGGTTCCAAGACCCTGACCGATACAGGATGCGCCGGATCTGATGCAGATTTTTCCGTCTTCAATGGTCAGACGGCAGCGGCCCCAGTCGGGAAGCCCCACGCCTACGCCTGCGTTCTTCATGGCACAGGCAATTCCGGCTCTCGGATGATTATCATAAACCTCTTTTACAGCTTCCAGGGTTTCCACCAAAGCAGTTCCCTGAGCCGCGATCTGGCCATTGGGCAGTTCCTGTCCCGGCCGGATGGCATTGCGGTAGCGGATCTCCCAGGCGGAGATTCCCATTTCTTCTGCCAATGCATCCAGATTGCATTCCGTGGCAAAACAGCTCTGCGTAACCCCGAATCCGCGGAAAGCTCCCGCAGGCGGATTATCCGTATATACAGCTGTTCCGTCGATTTCAATGTTCTGGTAGTTATATGGACCTGCGGCATGGGTGCAGAGCCGCTGAAGAACCGGACCGCCCAAAGAAGCATAAGCGCCCGTATCCGTAATCACTTTGGCCTTCATACCGGTCAGATATCCGTTTTCATCACAGGCTGTGGTAAATTCCATCCATGCAGGATGGCGCTTGGGATGAACTAAAATGCTCTCTTTCCTGGTCAGCTTCACTTTGACCGGAAGTCCTGTGTGATATGCCAGCAATGCGGCATGGTGCTGCACCGACATATCCTCTTTACCGCCGAAACCGCCGCCCACCAGCTTATTGATCACGTGAACCTTCTCCATAGGATATCCCAGCATCTTGGAACATTCCCTCTGGGTGTCGTATGTGCCCTGATCGGAAGAATAGATCACAGCCTCACCTTTTTCCCTGTCCACTATGGCAACCGCGCATTCCGGTTCCAAAAATGCATGTTCCGTAAAGGGTGTGAAATACTGCTTTGTCACCACATGAGCCGAATTCTTTATGGCTTCGTCCGCATCTCCCCGAACCAGATGTTCGTGAGCCAGAATATTGCCCTCTTTATGCACAAGGGGAGCCCCTTCTTTCATGGCTTCCATGGGGTCAAATACGGCCGGAAGTTCCTCATACACCACTTCCACCAGCTTTTTGGCCTCTTCCACCAGTTCCGGCGTATCAGCCGCAACCAGGCAGACCGCATCGCCCAGGTACCGGGTATGCTCTCCCACAGGGATCAGGGTATCCCAGTCCTGTTTCAGATGGCCCACTTTCACGCTGCCCGGAATATCCGCTGCCGTAACTACGGCGCGCACGCCAGGAAGGGCTTTTGCTTTGGAAGTATCGATAGAAACCACAGTCGCCCGCGGATAAGCGGCCCGGACGGCGCTTCCGTAGATCATGCCTTCCAGTTCCATATCATCCACATATTCGCCGCGTCCCAGCACCTTTTCTTCCACATCGATCCGGTGAGCCCTCTGGCCCACGCCGCTGATGGTCTTTCTCTCCACCGGCGTGCCCTCTCTTAAAATCCTGGCCGCCAGCAGGATTCCGTCGATGATCTTCTTATAACCGGTACAGCGGCAGATATTATTCCTGATGGCAAATGCCGCCTCATCCCTGGCAGGATCAGGATTCCCATCGATCAGCGCCTTTGCGCAGATGATCATTCCCGGAATGCAGAAACCGCATTGTACGGCTCCTGCTTCTCCAAATGCATAAACAAAAACTTCTTTTTCACGTTCGCTGAGGCCCTCCACAGTTACAATGGATTTTCCTTCGAACTTCGATACTTTCTGCACGCAGGCTTTCACCGGCTTGCCGTCCACAAGGACAGTACAAGTGCCGCACGCGCCTTCGCTGCATCCATCCTTTACGGATTTTAAATGACAGTCATTTCTGAGGACGTCGATCAGCTTTCTATCCTCTTCCACTTGAATCTGTTTCCCATTAATCATTAAGGTGTACATTCCTGCACCTGCTTTCTATCTCATTATTAACCTAATAAATAGGAATAGTCTTTACATACGGTTTCCATAATTTTTTTAAGGCCTTCCGGAAGATCGGAAGCTTCTCCTGCCTTCCAGGTCAGGATATTGCCCAGATATCTGACTTTGCAGCTCACCGCGTCTCTGTCCAGAACCGTGAATCCCTGGTTCCTGCTGTTTTCCATATCCTCTTCATTGGCAAATAAGGTGAACTTATCCAGATAAGGCGCGCTGTCATAAGGGCAGAAGCTCTTGCAGTTGCCGCATTCATTGCACATATAATCCACATGGATGATCTGGTGTTTCTCCATGCCGGGTACTGTGATGGAGAGATTGGCCCGGTTTGGACAAACTTCCACGCAGTTTTCGCAGACAGAGGAACAGGTGAGACATCTGCCGGATTCCGCTTTTCCATCCTGTTTTTCAAGCAGAATACCGCGTCTTCCATAGATATCCGCCAGATCAGCATGTTCACTGTAGTCTTTCGCAACTGATTTAGCTAAAATCGCCTCAGCTGCTTTCTTCGCGTCGCGGATGCCTTCCACCACAGTAGCAGGCCCAAATAAGCCGTCACCCACCACGTAAACATCTTTTCTGCTGCTTTCCAGGGTATCCTGGTTCACCATGGCTTTGCCTCGCTCAGTCACATTGATGCCGTTGGCCTTTAAAAATTCCGTCGGAACCTGTTCGCCGACCGCACCGATCACCGTATCGGCCAAAACTGCAGCGGTTTCTCCTGTGGCTTTTACGCCCCTTCTGCCGGAAGCGTCCAGCTCGGAAAGTTCCATCACATCGCAGATTAAGGAACCATTTTCCAGACGTTTTGGAGCCAGCAGCTCTTTAAATTCCACGCCGTCTTCCACTGCCATCACCAGTTCTTCTTCATCGGCCGGCATATAGCGTTTGGTCCTGCGGTATACCAGGTATACATGTTCCACTCCCTTTGTTCTCTTGGCAGCTCTGGCCGTATCCATAGCTGTATTTCCTCCGCCGATTACGACCACATTCTTACCAATATCCACAGCACCGTCCTTAGCCTTAAATTCAGCCAGGAAATCAAGGGCATTCATGGTTTCGCCGGATTCCAGTTTAAGCACGCCCGGTTTGCTGGCGCCCGTAGCCAGGATCACATAGTCAAATCCCTGGTTCTTCACTTCGTCCAGATCCGTCACTCTGGTATTCAGCTGAACATTCATGCCGTAAGCGGAAACCAGTTCCACATCTTTTGCAATGGCTTCGTCTGAGATTCTAAAGCCCGGTATCACATGGCGGATCACGCCGCCAAGGCTGTCTTTCTGTTCAAATAATGTAACTTCCATGCCTTCTCTCGTCAAGAAGAAAGCGGTTGCCAGACCTGCAGGACCGCCGCCGATCACTGCTGCTTTTTTATCATAAGAAACCTGCGGTTTCTCAATCGTCTTAATCAAGGCGTCGAATCCGCCTTTCGCCGCCGTCAGCTTCACATCTCTGATATGTACCGGTTCTTCATAGAAGTTTCTTGTACATTTGCTCATGCAGTTGTGGGCGCAGATGGTGCCTGTGATAAATGGAAGCGGGTTCTTCTCTGTGATCACTTTCAGTGCTTCTTCAAACTTTCCTTCTCCGGCCAGCTGCATATAAGCGGTGATATCCTGGTGGATCGGGCAGCCTTCCTTACAAGGGGCTTCAAAACAATCTGTGAGCGGAACCTGTTTTTTCATCTTTCTGGACGGAAGAGGTTTAACCGCTTTTACATGGTGTTCATCGGTAATGGCATCTTCTGCCAGCTTAGAAACCTTCTCCACGCAAACGCCGTTAAATACGGAACCAACCTGTTCCGTCTGCTCTGCCAACTGCACCAGTCTCTGATAGCCGCCCGGCTTTAACAGCGTGGTAGCCACGGTAACTGGCCAGATGCCTGCATCCACAATCCTTTTAATATTGAAGTAATCCGCGCCGCCGGAATAGGAGATGCGCAGTTTTCCATCAAATTCCTTAGAAAGTTTCGCCGCCAGGGAGATGGATAATGGGAACAGTGATTTCCCTGACATATACATCTCTTCGCTGGGCAGTTCCTGCTGTTTTACATCCACCGGGAAAGTGTTGGTGATCTTCACGCCAAATTCCAGCTTTTTCTCTTCTGCCAGCGCCATCAAACGTTTTAACATGGGAACAGCGTCCTCATACTGTAAATCATCCAGGAAATGGAAATCGCCGAATGCCACATAATCATATCCCATGGCGTCCATGGTCTTTCTTGCAAATTCATAGCCCAAAAGGGTAGGATTGCATTTGATAAATGTATGTAATCCCTTCTCAGTGATCAGATAAACAGCAATTCTTTCAATTTCCTGAGGAGGACATCCGTGAAGGGTGGAAAGGGTTGCCGAGTTACATATATTAGAAGAAATGCCTTCGATATCTTCCGCAGTCACATTCTTAAATGAATCCACATGGTCTAACAGATATTGTTTGCAGGCGCAAAATTCTTCCGTGTCCTTTGCATCCTTCATGGATTCTATAAACCGGTCGATCTTAGGCGACTTTATTCCCTCCAGGTCGTATCCCACGCTCATGTTGAACTGGAATCCGTCTGTCCCGCCAAGACCGAATTCTTTTGCCATCACATGGAGCAGAAACCATGCTTTTATATACTCTGCCTGAGCCTGTGGAACGTATAACTCAGTCGACCATTCACAGTTATAGCACTCATCGTCCGCAAGAATACAAGGTTTGTTGACAGGCAGGTCTTCTCCGTCTATGATCTGTACGGTTTTTAATTCAAAGAAACGGCTTCCTGCATAATAAGAAGCTGCAATGTTCTGGGCTAACTGGGTATGGGGACCGGCAGCAGGACCTACCGGCGTCTCTAAATTCCTTCCAAAAATGGTGCGGTTATTCTGCTCTTTTGCAGCGTATGGTTTGTGAACTCCAAAAACGGTTCCTTTATTCTTCTCTTCCTCAAGTATCCACTGTACCAACTGGGAAAATGGCATTGGGGTCATTCTATCTGACATCGTTCTTTCCTCCTAATAATAAAAAGTGAATCTGTTCTTATTCCTATCTGCTGTTAATTGATTTTGCCAGTTGGGCTGCCGCCTGACGGCAGTCCGCCATAACCTTTTCTTCATCGATTCCGGTCAGGATTCTGTCTTTCATCAGCACTTTTCCATTGGCTACCGTTGTCACAACGCTCCGTCCTGTCATTCCGAACAGGATATGGCCGTTTACGTTATCCGCATTCATCGGTGTCAGCGGAATATAATCCGTTACGATCACATCTGCTGCCGCTCCTTCTTTTAACACGCCCAAAGGCTTTTTAAAGTAGCGGTTGGCAATCCTGGCATTTCCTTCAAACAACATGGCCGGAACCTCGCTCCAGGCCGCATTGGCGTTGCACAGATGATGTTTGTGGAGCACATTAGCCACCTTATAGGATTCTGTCATATCGTGGGTATATCCGTCTGTTCCGAGGCCGGTCAGCACGCCGGTATGGAAGATCTCCATGGTGGGAGGACAGCCGCATGCATTGCCCATGTTGGATTCCGGATTATGTACAACCATGGTATCCGTTTCCTTTAACAGCTCCATCTCATGTTTGTTCACATAGATGCAGTGGGCGGCCAGGGTTTTGTCTCCTAATATATTGCAGTCCATCAGCCGGTCGATAATCCGCTTGCCGTGTGCTTTCAGGCACTGGTGAAGGTCTTCGATGCCCTCTGCCACATGAATATGGTATCCTACGCCTTCCGGTTTGCTGGCAGCGCATAATTCCATGGTTTCATCGGAAATAGTAAAGGAAGCATGCATTCCCATCATTCCGGCTATCATATCGCTGTCATCCGCCTGGGCATGTTTGATGAAATCCACATTCTCCTTCACGGAAGCCTTCGCCTTATCCTTGCCGTCACGGTCGGAAATCTCATAGCAGAGACAGGACCTCACCCCGGTTTCCCTGGCAGCTTCTTCTATGCGAAATAAGGACCCTTCTATATGTCCGAAGCTGGCATGATGATCGAAGACTGTGGTGACGCCGTTCTTAATGGAATCGATGTAAGTAGCCATGGCGCTCAAATAGGTCTGGTCCAAAGTCAGATGGCGGTCGATGGTCCACCACATTCCATCCAGAATGTCTAAAAATCCGTGGGGATCGTATCCGTTGATGCTTAAACCTCTGGCAAACGCGCTGTAGATATGTTCATGCACATTAATAAATGAAGGCATGATCACTCCGCCCTTCGCATCGATATATTCCGCATCGGGATAAGCCTTTTTTACCTCATCTAAGGAACCCACTTTTACAATCGTGTTTCCATCTATCGCAACCGCACCGCATTCCACAAACGGATTGCTGTTATCTCTTGTTATCATTCTTCCATTGCCTATTACCAGCATGTTTTATTCTCCTTTGCTCATATAATGATATTGGATATTATGCACAACCGTCCTTCCCCAAAACGGCAGCGCAAACTACATATTGCCTTATGTCTACAGTCTATCATTAATAAATAAGAAATGCAATACACATTTGAAAAATTTTTGAGTTTACCTAAAAATTTTTTAGAAAAACTATTGATTTTTAAATTATATATGCTATGATGAGTGTATGATAACATTTCGCGAAAGGGAGTATCAGTATGAATTACCCATTGGATCTGCTGATTCAGATCGCACATGGAGTTGCCACCCAATTCGGCAGCGCATGTGAAATAGTAATCCACGATCTCACCAAAAAAAATATCGAAAGTTCGATCGTCTACATCGAAAACGGAAACATTACCAACCGTTCCGTAGGCGACGGTCCATCCGGTATCGTTTTGGAGACTTTAAGCAAGGACCCCAAGCTATTGGAAGATCGTCTGGCCTATCTGACTAAGACAGATAACGGCAGGATATTAAAATCCAGCACCATGTATATCAGAGGTGCAAATAACGACGTAGAATACATTTTTTCACTCAACTATGACATCACTGGTCTTCTCACCTTTGACAATGCTCTTAAGACCCTCATTTCAACCGAAACGGAGAACTCCAAAGAGCAGCCAAAGAAGATCACCCACAATGTCAATGACCTGCTGGATACCTTATTGGAACAGTCGGTGGCATTGGTCGGCAAACCGGTGGCTCTCATGAGCAAGGATGATAAAGTGGCCGCGGTCCAGTATTTGAATGACGCCGGCGCATTTTTAATCACCAAATCAGGTGATAAGGTGTCTAACTACTTCGGTATTTCCAAATTCACCTTATACAGTTATCTGGATTCCATCAAACAGGCTCAGGCCGCACAGCGCGGCTAGAAGCACCACGCAGCATGATTAAATTAGGAGGTTTTCAACATGAAAGCAATTGAATGGGCTGTCAATAAGATGCCCAAAACAGACGACAGACAATTACCTGTTATGGCAATTTCTGAGATCAAAAAGGCGAGAACATTTCACGAGAGTTTCCCACAGTACAGCGAGACACCGCTTGCCAGGCTGGATCATATGGCTGAGTATTTAGGACTTGGCGAAGTATATGTTAAGGATGAATCTTACCGGTTCGGTTTAAACGCATTTAAAGTGCTGGGCGGATCTTTCGCCATGGCCCGTTACATAGCTCAGAAGACCGGAAAAGACGTATCCGAACTTCCATACAGCGTTCTGACTTCCGACCAGTTAAGAGAGGAATTCGGTCAGGCTACCTTCTTTACCGCCACAGACGGCAATCATGGACGAGGTGTTGCCTGGGCAGCCAACAAGCTGAGACAGAAAGCAGTTGTATTTATGCCTAAGGGTTCTACAGAAACCCGTCTGAAGAACATTCAGAAGGAGAATGCCATCGCTACCATCGAAGAAGTCAACTATGATGAATGTGTGCGTATGGCTGCTGCCGCCGCTGCAAAAACTCCTAACGGAGTTGTGGTCCAGGATACGGCCTGGGATGGTTATGAAGAGATTCCGGCCTGGATTATGCAGGGATACGGAACCATGGCTTTAGAAGCCAATGAACAGTTGGAAGGATACGGCTGTGACAGACCGACCCACGTGTTCATCCAGGCAGGTGTTGGTTCTCTGGCGGGTGCGGTACAGGGATATTTCGCAAACCGCTATCCTGAGAATCCTCCTAAAGTTGTGGTAGTGGAAGCAGATGTGGCTGCCTGTCTCTATAAGGGCGCCAAAGCTGGTGATGGCGGCATCTACATCGTGGACGGCGATATGCAGACCATTATGGCAGGTCTGGCGTGCGGCGAGCCGAACACCATCTCCTGGGATATTTTAAAGAATCATGTGGATACATTTATTGCGGCTCCCGACTGGGCAGCAGCAAAGGGTATGCGCATGCTGGCCGCTCCTATAAAAGGTGATCCGCAGGTTACTTCCGGCGAATCAGGAGCAGCGCCGTTCGGCGTACTGGCATGCATCATGCTGATGGACGAATACAAAGAATTAAGAGAACATCTTGGCCTCAACAAAGATTCTAAGGTACTGCTCTTCTCCACAGAAGGCGATACCGACCCGGACCGTTACAAATCAATCGTCTGGGATGGCAATGAGCGTTAATGTTAACCGTTCAGCCCCGTCTAAACTGTTACCGTTAATGAATTTAAACTATATATTCTATATTAAATGGAGGGTATTTCATTATGGATTTTAACAAAATCAAAGAAGCTGCTAAAAATTACGAAGCTGATATGACAAAGTTTTTACGCGATATCGTAAAATTCCCAGGCGAAAGCTGCGACGAGAAAGCTCACATCGACCGCATCGCTGAAGAGATGAGAAAACTGGAATTCGATAAAGTTGAGATCGATCCGATGGGCAACGTATTAGGCTACATGGGAACAGGAGCTACTTTAATCGGATATGACGCACATATCGACACCGTAGGCATCGGCAACATCAACAACTGGGAATTCGACCCATATGAAGGTTTTGAATCTGATTCCGAAATCGGCGGCCGCGGAACTTCCGATCAGCTTGGCGGCATCGTATCCGCAGTTTACGGAGCTAAGATCATGAAAGACTTAGGCCTGTTGAGCGACAAATACACCGTATTGGTAACCGGTACGGTTCAGGAAGAGGACTGTGACGGTCTCTGCTGGCAGTACATAATCAATGAAGACAAAGTAAGACCTGAATTCGTAGTTTCCACAGAGCCAACCGACGGCGGAATCTACCGCGGACAGAGAGGCCGTATGGAAATCCGCATCGATGTTAAAGGCGTTTCCTGCCACGGTTCCGCACCGGAGCGCGGCGACAACGCGATCTATAAGATGGCAGACATCCTTCAGGATGTGCGTTCCCTGAATGAGAACGACGCTGAAGACGGCACAGAGATCAAAGGCCTTGTTAAAATGCTGGATGAAAAATACAATCCACAGTGGAAAGAAGCACGTTTCTTAGGACGCGGTACTGTTACCACCTCAGAAATCTTCTTCACCTCACCAAGCCGCTGTGCAGTTGCAGATTCCTGCTCCGTTTCATTGGACCGCCGTATGACAGCCGGTGAAACATGGGAAAGCTGCTTAGACGAAATCCGCAGCCTTCCGAACGTTAAGAAATACGGCGATGACGTAAAGGTTTCCATGTATGACTACGCACGTCCTTCTTACAAAGGACTCACCTACCCAATCGAATGCTACTTCCCAACCTGGGTAATTCCAGAGGATCATGCGGTAACAAAGGCTCTGGAAGAATCTTATAAGAGCATGTTCGGTGACGAGCGCATCGGTTCCGATGAAACAGTTGAGATGAGAAAAGCCCGTCCTCTTACAGACAAATGGACCTTCTCAACCAACGGAGTTTCAATCATGGGACGCAACGGCATTCCTTGTATCGGTTTCGGACCTGGCGCTGAGGCTCAGGCTCATGCTCCAAACGAGAAGACATGGAAGAAAGATTTAGTTACCTGCGCAGCTGTTTACGCAGCACTGCCTACATTGTACTGTAAATAATTTTTTAACATCATACCCTTCACCATTTACATGAAAAGGCCAGGTCACTCGCATTAAAAGGCCAGGTCATTCGCACAAAATGGTGAAGGACTTTCCGGAAATACCTTCGTTCCTTCCCCAAATTAACGAAAGGCAGTCCGGAAGCCCAATGTTAAACAAATGAAAATAAATAATTAAATTCAATTAATAAAACAAACCAAACAATAAAATATCAGGAGGCTATTAAAACTATGAAAACTTTACAGGATTACATCGACAAACTGAACGCATTAAATTTCAAAGAAATGTATGAAAATGACTTCTTCCTCACATGGGAAAAGACAGACGACGAGCTGGAAGCTATCTGGACTGTTGCTGATGCTCTCCGTTTTATGAGAGAAAACAACATCTCCACAAAAGTATTTGAAAGCGGACTTGGAATTTCCTTATTCCGTGACAACTCCACACGTACCCGTTTCTCCTTCGCTTCTGCCTGCAACCTGTTAGGTCTGGAAGTTCAGGACTTGGATGAAGGCAAATCACAGGTAGCTCACGGCGAAACCGTTCGTGAAACAGCCAACATGATCTCCTTCATGGCTGATGTAATCGGTATCCGCGATGATATGTACATCGGCAAAGGAAATGCTTATATGCACGAAGTTGTTGACGCCGTTACCCAGGGACATAAAGACGGTATCTTAGAGCAGAAACCTACTTTAGTGAACTTACAGTGCGATATCGACCATCCTACACAGGCTATGGCTGATATGCTTCACATCATCCACGAATTCGGCGGAATTGAGAACTTAAAGGGCAAAAAACTGGCTATGACATGGGCTTACTCTCCTTCTTACGGAAAACCATTATCCGTTCCTCAGGGCGTAATCGGCCTGATGACACGTATGGGTATGGAAGTTGTTCTGGCTCATCCGGAAGGATATGAAGTGATGCCGGAAGTTGAAGAAGTTGCCAAAAAGAACGCTGAAAAATCAGGCGGAAGCTTCAAGAGAACCAACAGCATGGCTGAAGCGTTCAAAGATGCTGATATCGTATATCCAAAGAGCTGGGCTCCATTTGCCGCTATGGAAAAACGTACCGACTTATACGGAAAAGGCGACAGCGACGGAATCAAAGCTCTGGAGAAAGAACTGCTGGCTCAGAACGCAAACCACAAAGACTGGTGCTGTACTGAAGAACTGATGAAGACAACAAAAGATGGAAAAGCTCTTTACTTACACTGCTTACCAGCTGATATCAACGATGTAAGCTGCGTAGACGGAGAAGTGGAAGCATCTGTATTCGACCGTTACAGAGATCCTCTTTACAAAGAAGCAAGCTACAAGCCATACGTAATCGCTGCCATGATCTTCCTCGCTAAATTCCAGGATCCGGCTGCTATCTTAAAGAAACTGGAAGAAAAAGGAACTCCAAGAATTCTTAAATAATTAAATTCACAGGAGCCGCCTGCGCATTTGCCGGCAGGCGGCCCTTTTTCACTCAAAAAGGAGATTTTATCATGGAGAAGAAACAAAGAATCGTTATCGCGTTGGGGGGCAACGCGCTTGGAAATACCCTTCCGGAACAGATGACTGCAGTTAAAATCACTGCAAAAGCCATAGTTGACCTGATTGAAGAAGGATGCGAAGTTGTAGTGGTTCATGGAAACGGGCCTCAGGTAGGCATGATCAACAACGCTATGGCCGCTCTTTCCAGAGAAGACCCGAACCAGCCAAACACTCCTCTCTCTGTTTGCGTGGCCATGAGCCAGGCTTACATCGGCTATGACCTTCAGAATGCCCTGAGAGAAGAATTGCTGAACAGAAATATTGACAACATCCCGGTTACCACCATGATCACCCAGATGCGGGTGGATGTGGACGATCCGGCATTCCAGAATCCGTCTAAGCCAATCGGCCATTTTATGACAGAAGAACAGGCCCGGATCGCAGAAGAAAAATACGGATATATCATGAAAGAAGATTCCGGACGCGGATGGCGCCGTGTAGTGGCTTCTCCGAAGCCGGCACAGATCATTGAACTGGGAGCAATCCGTTCCTTAGTTGATGAAGGCCAGCTTGTTATCGCCTGCGGCGGCGGCGGAATCCCTGTTACTTTAAAAGGAAATCATTTAAAAGGCGCCAGCGCTGTGATTGACAAAGACTTTGCAAGCTGCCTTCTGGCTGAAGAACTGGATGCCGATTATTTAATCATCCTCACTGCTGTTGAAAAAGTTGCCATTAATTTCGGGAAACCCGATGAAAAATGGCTTGATACCATAACTCCTGACGAGGCCAAACAATATATGGAAGAAGGCCATTTCGCACCCGGTTCCATGCTTCCAAAAGTTCAGGCTGCCGTTAAATTCGCTGAATCCAAACCTGGCCGCAAGGCTTTAATCACCTTGCTCGAAAAGGCTAAAGACGGAATCCAGGGCAAAACCGGTACGAAAATTCAAAAAGCATAAGGAGGATTTACATGGATCACGGAAAACAGCAAGGGTCAATCTTTGAACTGAATGGTGTCCCCAAATTCTCACAAGCAATTCCCCTGGCATTACAGCATGTGGTCGCAATGATCGTCGGTTGTGTAACACCGGCTATCATCATTGCCAGCGTTGCAGGTATTGACGATGCCAGCCGGGTTATCCTCATTCAGGCTGCGCTGGTAGTATCCGGCCTGTCAACATTACTGCAGTTATTCCCGATTGGAAGCAAAACCGGTTTCCATGTCGGTTCCGGCCTGCCCGTTATTATGGGAGTAAGTTTCGCTTATCTTCCCAGCATGCAGGCCATAGCAGGAGACTTTAATATCGCCACCATCCTGGGTGCACAGATCGTCGGCGGCATTGTAGCCATCCTGGTAGGACTTTCCATTGACAAGATACGCAGATTCTTCCCTCCGCTCATCGCTGGAACGGTAGTATTCACCATTGGTCTGTCCTTATATCCCACCGCCATTAACTATATGGCCGGAGGAACCTCGAGCCCAACTTACGGTTCCTGGCAGAACTGGCTGGTGGCCATTTTTACCTTAGTTGTTGTTACTTTGTTAAATCATTTTGGTAAAGGTATCTTTAAACTCGCTTCTATCTTAATCGGAATCATTGCCGGCTATATCGTCTCCATACCTTTTGGCATGGTAAACTTAGCCGCAATCGGAGAGGCAGGCATGTTCCAGCTTCCCAAAGTGATGCATTTCGGCATCGAGTTTGAAGTTTCCTCCTGCATCGCTATCGGACTCTTGTTCGCAATCAACTCCATACAGGCCATCGGCGACTTCTCCGCCACAACCATAGGAAGTATGGACAGAGAACCGGATAACAAAGAGTTAAAAGGCGCTATCGTAGGATACGGAATTACCAATATTCTGGGTTCCCTGCTTGGCGGTCTCCCTACCGCTACTTACAGCCAGAATGTAGGTATTGTCACCACAACGAAAGTTATTAACCGCTGTGTGCTTGGCCTGGCCGCCATTTTAATCCTCATGGCAGGCCTGATTCCCAAGTTTTCCGCCCTTCTCACCACAATTCCTCAGTGTGTTCTGGGCGGAGCCACAGTTTCTGTATTCGCTTCTATCGCTATGACAGGTATGAAGCTTGTAATGTCAGAGGATATGACCTACCGCAACACCTCCATCGTCGGGCTAGCAGCCGCTTTGGGCATGGGTGTTTCACAGGCATCCTCCTCATTATCCGCGTTTCCTTCATGGGTGACCACCATTTTCGGGAAATCGCCGGTTGTAATCGCAACGATTGTTGCCGTATTACTCAACATTATCCTGCCCAGGGATAATAAGAAATAACAGCCATTTTAAAAAGCGGGAGAACTGCCAATTCTCCCACTTTATCCTCTATTTTGTGTAATCATATACTATACGGAAAAATCCCCATACAGGAGTTTGCAAGCGCCTGTATGGGGATTTTTCCGTCCATTCTTCCTTATTATATTCTGCCTCTCTCCACCTTTTTCCTGATCATAAAATAGCAGATCACATGAGCTGCCGCCGTAATCCCCCAGGAAACGGGATAAGATATGTAAAGGGTTGTCAGAGTGCGGTCTGCTGCAAATATGGTAAAGATCCAAAGCACGCGGAACGCGCAGGCTCCTGTCAGGGAAACCAGCATGGGCATAACCGAATATCCCATCCCCCGCAAAACGCCTACCATGGTGTCCATCCACCCGCAGATATAATAAGTGGATGCGATGATCGTAAGACGGTAAAGTCCAAACCGGATCACTTCCGGGTCGGAAGAATAAATTCCCAGCAAATGCCGTCCGGCTAAAATCGCCCCAAATCCCATGACCGCTCCTACAAGGGTCACCAAGCCAAGACAGATGAGCATCACCTTTCTCATACGCTTATACTCTCCCGCCCCATAGTTCTGGCTGGTAAAGCTTAAAGCGGTCTGATATACAGCGTTCATGGAATTATAGATAAATCCTTCAATATTGGAGGAAGCCGTATTTCCCGCCATTGCAACCGAACCAAAGGAGTTGATGGATGACTGGATCAGCACGTTGGAAATGGAAAAAATCGCTCCCTGAAGCCCGGCGGGGAACCCGATTCTGGCAATGGCCTTCATCTTCGCAGGCACGATCCTCAGTTTCTTCCAATACAGTCTATAGGAGGACTCCGACTTCATCAGGCACATGACTATGAGAGCTGCAGAAATGCACTGGGAAATCACGGTCGCCCATGCAACTCCCGCCACCCCCATGGAGAATACGATCACAAAGATCAGATTCAGCACCACATTTACGATTCCGGCGGAAAACAGGAAATACAGGGGCCTTTTCGTATCGCCCACAGCCCTTAAAATGGCCGCGCCGAAGTTATACAGCAGCATAACCGGCATTCCTACAAAATAAATCTTCATGTACAGGGTGGAGTGCTCGATCACATTGTCCGGAGTGCCCATCAGCGTCAAAAGGGGCCTGGCTGACAAAACGCCGGCCACCAGCAGAATGCCGCCGCTTATCACAGAAAGCAGGATGGAAGTATGTACGGTTTCTTCCACCTCTTTGTCCTTGCCCGCACCGTAAAATCTGGCTACCAGAACATTGGCGCCGATGGAAAGACCGATAAATACATTGACCAAAAGGTTAATTAAAGAGCTGGTAGATCCTACCGCAGCCAGGGCTTCACTTCCGGCGAAGCGCCCCACCACTATAATATCCGCCGCATTAAATAATAGCTGTAAAATACCAGATAGTATAAGCGGCACTGCAAATACAATGATCTTTCCCAGCAAAGGGCCGTGGCACATGTCCACTTCATAGCCTCCCGCCGCCTTTTTTATTACCCTGCTCATAATCCTGTTCTCCTCTTATTCATATCCTGTCATGTATAGTGAGTTCCCATGGCGGTTCTCCCACATCAAAACACCTTTTGTTCTGCAGGACATTATTTACCTGAAGAACAAGAAGAAAGGCACCCTGTATGAATGCCTTTCGACTATAAACATGCAACAGTTCAGACGGCTCATTTTCCCGCCGTCTGAACTGCTGCATAAACATTATGAATGACAATGGCCTCCGCAATGGTGGTCATCGCTGTGGCAGTCATG
>JAGZXV010000094.1 GCA_018378255.1 Clostridiaceae bacterium
ATGAGCTGGAACCGTGAACCGTGCTCCGGCCTCCCGCAAACCAGGAGCCGCGTCCGGCGAGAAATCAAACCACCCCCGCCCGGTCCGATGCCCCGTCCCCGATCCCTGGATTCACGGCGTTACTTTCACCAATATAGTTAAATAAAGATTTTCGTTTACTCCTCCGTCAAAAGTTTTCTATATTTCCACTTGCCGCTGAAATAATAAGCTACACACAGAACTGCTGGTAAAATCCGTGAACAGGCTACACCCCAGAACAGCCCTAGGTATCCCATATTAAACACATATACAAACAGCAGGCTGAGGCCAAGCTTACAGACTACTCCATCTAAAATACCAATAGCAAATCCTAATTCCACATATCCGCACCCCGTAACCATAGCCTGGAATGCTCCTACCACTGCCGATGCAAAAAAATGAATAATCATGATATGAAGGAATACGGCTCCCAGAGCTCTGACATCCGGGTCTTTTGTAAAAAAGCCAAAGATTGATTCCGGAACCATAAAACAAAGTAATGCCACTGCACTGGCACATGTCAAAGTGGCAGCAAGGGTATTAAGCGTAACCTTTCCGGCTCTCTCTGTCTTCCTGGCTCCAAGATTCTGGCCGACCATAGAAGCAGATGCTGTGTCCACCCCCTGAATAAATACCTCCAGGAATTTCTGAAGTTTATTTCCAATACTGTTAGTTGCTGAAACAACGAGGCCGTAGGAGTTGGCGCTGGAATTTATCCACAGCATTGAAAATCTCACAAATAAACTACGTACCACCTGCGGAATTCCCAGACGAATCAGAACCTTGAGAATTTCCGGCTGTATCTTGAAATACGACAGCTTCAGTTCAAAATCGAAACGTTCCTTCTTTTTCCACATAAAAAACAGTGCGGCTGCAAAAGAACCAAACTGAGAGACTGCCGTTGCGATAGCTGTTCCGGCGGCTCCCATATGGAATACAACCACAAGCAGCAAATCCAGGAAAACATTTAATATGGCTGCTACAATGATGAAGATCAGGGGGCTCTTAGATTCCCCCATCCCTCTCAGCACACCGCACACCGCGTTATATCCAAAAATAAATGGCATTCCCAGTGCAGTGATAATCATATAAGCCCGAGCCTGTCCTACTGCCTCCTGCGGACAATTCAGGACATCCAGAAACAGCCTGCTGAATGATATAGTAAAAACACCCAGTATACATGCCACAAATATCATAAAAGTAAGCAGCGTACCCACCGTTTTCTTGATCTTTTCGTCATTTCCTGCTCCCGATAACTGGGCAATAAAAATCTGGCCTGCCGTGGAAAATCCCATAGCTACCGGTGTCACCAGGTCTGCGATTTCGCCGCCTGTATTCACCCCTACAGTTCCGATATTACCTGCATACTGGCCGATAACAATCAAATCTACCATTGAATACAGTTGTTGGATTAGATTTGTAAGCACAATCGGTATTGCAAAAAGTAATAGATTTTGCATAATTGGTCCTTCTGTTAAATTTCGTCCAACTTGTTTTTGATTAACTGCCTGTCCCAATATCTATCACCCCTTTCTTGTTCTCCTGCCAGTTGTTAAGTGGCAGGAACTCAGTTTTATTTTTCTTTAACTTTAATATCAGCATTAAACCTTTCAAAAAATGCCAGCGCATTTTTGATACCGATATCCCAATAGTCCCATTCATGACCATAGTTTCCAACCGTAGAAAATCCCGTCTCAATACCCAATTTCTTTAAAAATCCGGCGGTTTCCTCAAACTCTCCGAGCCTTGTGTCTCCCCCGCCCGATTCCATATAGAGAAAAGGCATCTGGTTTATTTTCCCCGCCTTATACATATCTTCCAGCACCTTACGGGTATATAGCCCGCTTTCCAGGAATGTTTCCAGCCCTCCGTTTGCGTCCACATAATCAACATGGGGATGAACTGATTTATCCCTCTCCTCCATATATTTGGATTTATATTCAATCGCTGATGCTGATAACGCGGCTCCTGCCATAAATTTTTCAGGATATCGGGCACATAACTGAATCGTTCCCTGCCCGCCCATGCTGAGACCTCCTATAAAATTATCTTTCTTTTCAGCCGATGCCGGAAACCAGGCATAGATCATGGGCATAAGCTCATTTATAATAAAATTTTCTGCATACAAACCGCCGGAATAATGAGGCCAGCTTCCATAATAGCTGTTATAGCCGGACGGCATTACCACAATCAAATCACGATCGCAGGCATACCTTTCAATATTACTTTTCCTGACCCAGTCTGAATAATCTCCCATAGCTCCATGAAGAAGCCACAAAACCGGATATTTTTTCTCTTTATTATAAAATTCTTCAGGTTCTGTCTCCCTTGGCCGGTCCGGAAGGATTACCCCGGCCTCGGTATTCATGCGAAGATACCTGCTCTCAAAATTCAATCTCAAAAGTGCCATGTTTTTTCCTTTCTTTTATTCCAGCGATCTGTAGAAGGTAATATTTCCTGGCGCAGCATCCTTAAATTCTGTCGGCATCGCTTTCAGGTACCCATCTACGCCTATTTTATATGTATAAATTCCGTCTTCCGGGCAGGCTGCCGCATGCAGATACCTCCCATCTGGAGAAATGGCCAGCCCCCGTCCGCTGCCATTGCTTCCTGCCGGAACAATCTGCGTCCGGATCGGAATTTTTGTATCCTGGTCAATTACAAATACTGCGATAGTACTGTTGTCACGAATCAAATCATATAAATACTTACCAGACGGATGAATCCTGATATCAGACTGCATCCCTTTTTCATCCAGGCTGTTATCCTCCATGCAGCTTACAGAACAAACATGTTCCAGCTTTCCCTCCTGGTCAAATCTCACCATGCTGACAATGGATTTTGTCTCATTATTGAAGTACAGATATGGTTCCGTGGGATGAAAGGCGCTGTATCTGGGAGAACTTCCCGGAATTGCCGAAAGCTTGTCACAAAGATCTATCGTTCCCATTTCCCGGTTAATCCGGTAAAAATAAAGTGTATCATTTCCTTTGTCACATACGGCAAAAAAGCTGCCGCAAGGCGAAACCATGACACTGTGTATATGAGGGCTGTCCTGATTCGGCAAAGCCCCATGTCCCGTATGACGGACAATATCACAGGGCATGCCAATACTTCCGTCCGCTCCCAAAGGGAACAGAACAACTACCGCTTCGTCATGTTCCTGTATGAGCTTTATCTCACCCTCGTCATCCCGGATTGTTTTTGTGATAACATTTCTCCCAGAGTGATTTACCACAATCAGATATTGGTGGGACGGATCGACGGCACAATAGCTTGGCAGAAGGCCATAAGACGGCTTGTGATTAATTTCTGTAAGCATTCCTGTCTCGGGATTGATTTTTAAGGCAAAAACCTGGCCTCCTAAATTCTGTCCATATACTTCGGTCTGTTCATTTACATAGTAAATAATTCCTTTTTCCTGATCCAAACATGCCGCGCCACAGTTAATTTCAGGAAAACAGCGGCACAGCAGGCTGAATGTTCCCTTTTCTTCATCATATTCGGTTACCGTAATCCCTCCGGTTCCTCCTGTTCGCGGGTTCGACCAGTTTCCAATATAAGCAAACGTTTTTGACATAATTATACCTCCCCATCTGTTTCAGCAGCCGATGTTTCAGGAAGAATTACACTCCGTCTGATTGGAAACCACTCCTCCAGAGCCCGTTTAACCGCACCATCCCAAAATGGCCAGGAATGGCCGTCACCATCTGCAAAATACCTGCGTATGGGCAATCCCATCTCATCCAGCTTATTAATAATCGGTTCATAATATGGAAATCCTGAATCTTTATTCCCTGTTCCAAAAATCAGTTCCGGCAGAGGACCTCCTATTTTCAGATTTTGTTCAGCCAGCCCGTAAACATCAAAACGCATTTTTGCATCCCCATGGTGATCCGTACCGGCGGCGCTCAGAATCAAGGCTGCACCGTACCGGTCCGGATGTTCCATCGCAGCCCTCATGGCGCAGTCACCGCCATATGACAAACCTGCAATAAAGTTATCTTCTCTCCTGCTGCTGAATGGCAGCAGCAGCCGGAGCCGGCCCGGCAGTTCTTCTGTCACATATGTATAATGGGGTTCCAGATAAAAATTCTCCCCGGCAGGCATCACCACAGCGATCTTGTTTTGCTCCGCATAGTACAGAATATTAGAAAAATCATGAAAATCCGTATCATCCCCGCCACCGCCGTGGAGAAGCCATAATACCTGATATTTCATACCTGGAAACTCTGTTGTTATTCCGTTTTTATAATCTGCAAAAGTGTCCGTAGGAAGATAGATAAGAACATTGGTCTTTTTCTTTAATTGTCTGGACAAAAAATTCATCTTTATTATGGCCATATATCAATCCTCTTTTCTATTAATTATTGGTTTTATAATCCAGTTTCTCAGCTCCTTTTGGAGGCTCTTCGCCGCTTGGATTCACAAGATACAAAACATCTTCCTCCATTTTGAATAACCAAGACATTAGGATGGCGCAGATGGAAAATCCTGCTGCAATAAACAATGTTTCTTTTCCCATTGCCACATTTCCGAGTACCGGGCAGCAGAGCACTGCCACCGCACAGACGGCTGAAAGTACAGCGGATGCTTTGCAGGAGCGAATCAGTTTTTGAGAGGTCATCCGATAGATACAAGCCCTCATTCTTTTTTCAGCAGTAAGATAAAGCAGCCACACCACCGCTGCATACAGATAAATTACCGCAGTAATGCTTTGAACAAAGCCTATATAACGGCTGTAGTTCACGCCGGCAGGAAAAACACAGCAAAGAAGAAACAGTAAAACTGCCATGGTGAGCGCTCCGCTAAATCTAAGACAGTAAAAAAATCTCTCTTGCTTCGTTTGATTTGCCTCATACAGAAGTCCGCGATAAATACTGATGGTCTTAAACCGTTTTCTTCCTTTTTCACAGGGAATCCGGTAAAACTCACAATTTTCATAGATGGAATGCCATCTGCTTTCCTTCACCATACCTTTATTCATAAATACCACCTCGTTCCGGCGCCAAGTCCGGTTATATTATTCCTCGTATATGAGATCCGGGTTAAATCCCAGGAAATTTCTGCCTTTCCTAATTGTGATCCTCTTCCTTACTTCCGCCGGTTTGCCATCTACCATGGAAGGCGCTTCAACTGTTTTGCTCCTCCTGCCAAGTGGCATATCCTGTCCCCAGAAACTGGGAATCTGTACCGGACTGTAATTTCCTTTCAAAATATCTTCACACATTTCAATCACAGTCGGCAGACAGTCCTCGTCAAGAGGTACTCCAACAGCTCTGAAATCGTGGTGCCCATTCCAGATGCCGTCATATTTATCTCCCATATCCCGGATCCGTTTCAGATATCTAAGAGTGGTTTCCACCGGAACCGTACCAATTCCCAGATTATAATTTAAAGCATCTCCTGCAAATAACGTGCGAGTCTGCTCATCCAGAAATACCATTTCTCCAAGAGAGTGGCCCGGACAGTCATAAGCTGTGATTACCCGGCCTCCCCCCAAATCAAACTTCTGCCCGTCATAAAGTTCATGCACCACAGGCATTTTTTCTTCCGGGCCAGGTTCCCGCAGATCAATGTCAATATCATAGCCGTAGAGCCGGAACATATTGTATGGAGCTCCAATAGAACCTTTCTGGCGCTGGGCGATATGTTCCGTATCGTATAAACGCCGGGCCAGCGACTGGGGCATGGGTTTTGTGTTATCTTTCGGATTAATCCAGACTTCATCAAATTCTCTGGCATGGGCAGTATGGTCGATATGACCATGTGAAATCACTGCAATCAATGGTTTGTCCGTAATCATCTCAATCGCGCCCCTCAGGTCCCCGATTCCCATACCCAGGTCAATAACCATGGCTTTTTCCGTACCAATCAGCAAAAAAATACTTGCAGCATCAAATTCATCAATCTCCCAGGTATCCTTCTTAAATTGCACCATTGGAAATAATTTTGTCAGCATAATCTCCTCCTATCAATACTTACAATTCATTGTTCAGTTCCTGCGCACGGCAGCAGGCCACAAAATGTCCCGGCACAATTTCTTCTAACTTCTGCGGCTGCCTGCACTGTTCCTTTGCATAAGGGCATCTCGATTCAAAACGGCAGCCCGGCTTAGGGTTAATCGGTGAAGTAATTTCTCCCTTCATCATAATTCTCTGTTTTTGTGCGTAAATATCCGTGCTGGGAATCGCAGAAAGCAGCGCCTTTGTATAGGGATGGTAATTCTTTACAAAAAGCTCTTTTGCATTGCTGGTTTCCACCAGCTGACCCAGATACATGACCGATATATTATCTGAGATATGGCGCACAACAGACATATCGTGTGTTATGAACATATAGGTCAAATTCTTTTTTTCCTGTAAATCCTGCAGCAGATTGAGTACCTGAGCCTGAATGGATACATCCAGTGCCGATACCGGTTCGTCACATACGATAAATTTCGGTTCCAGAGATAATGCCCGCGCTATAACCACCCGCTGCCGGCGGCCTCCGTCCAGCTCATGAGGATAGGAATTGGCAAGGCGCTCGTCAATGCCGACCAGATCCATCAGCTCATGTGCCCTCTCTTCCAGTTCAAGCTTCCCGCCTTTCCCCTTATAGTGTCCCGTATTGACCAGAGGCTCTGTAACCGTCTCATGAATTGTCTTTCTCGGATCCAGCGAAGAATAGGGATCCTGGAATATGTATTGTACCTTTTCATGGTAATTTTTCAGCGTTTTTCCTTTCAGAACAGTTACATCCTCTCCGTCAAACAAAAGAGTTCCGCTTGTAGGTTCAGCTCCAGGCATATGGGCCAGGGCGCGTCCCAACGTTGTTTTTCCGCAACCTGATTCACCTACTACACCCATAGTCGTACCTGTCTCGATTACCATATTGATATCATCTACCGCATGGACAATGCCTTTCGGCGACTGAAAATATTTCTTTATATTAATCGCTTCTATAATATTCGCCATATCAGACTACGCTCCTTTGTGTATACATTTACAAAAGTGACCAGGCGATATTTCTTCTACAGCGATATCTCCCTGTCTGCACGCCTCGGCCGCATAAGGACAGCGGGGCCAGAAACAACAGCCTTTCGGCAGATTGCTTGGATCTGCCGGCATCCCCTCAATAGGTGTCAGCCGTCTGGCATCTCCCTGCATGGATGGGATGGCCCCAAACAGACCAACTGTGTAAGGATGGGACGGATGGATGAATATATCCTCCTTGGTCCCAATTTCCACAATATTTCCGGCATAAACGATTGCAACTTTATCACAGGTTCCTGCAACTACCCCCAAATCATGGGTAATAAGAATCATGGCTGTCTCCTGCTTCTGTATCAACTCCCTCATCATATCCAAAACCTGGGCCTGAATGGTAACATCCAAAGCGGTTGTCGGTTCATCCGCCAACAGAAGCTCCGGCGAACATGCCAGGGCAATCGCAATCACAACACGCTGTTTCATACCGCCAGAAAACTGATGGGGATATTCATTGTACCGCTCTGCCGGAATACCAACCATTTCAAGCATCTCAACCGCACGCTTTTTTGCATCCCTTTTGTCTCTTCCGTTATGCAGTTCCACAACTTCCGCAATTTGTTTTCCGATGGTTTTTACCGGATTTAAAGCGGTCATCGGATCCTGGAAAATCATGGTGATCTCATTTCCACGCACCTGCTGCATTTCTTTGGGGTTGAGTTTAAGAATGTCGTGTCCGTTATACAGAATTTCTCCTGCTTCAATGCTTCCGGTTACCGGATTCAAAATACGCAGAATCGCTTTTGCAATAGTGGTTTTCCCCGCTCCTGTTTCACCTACCAAAGCAAGTGTTTCCCCTTTATTTAACGAAAATCCGACATTGTTGACCGCATGAACAGTACCTTCACTGTTGTTATAGCAGACCGTCAGATCCCGTACTTCTAATAACTTTCCATCTCCCATATCCTCAATCACTCCTTATTTCTTCAGCTTAGGATCCAGTGCATCACGAAGGCCGTCTCCAAACAGGTTCAATGACAGCACAGTAATGATGATCAGAATCCCGGGGAAAATACACATATGCGGATAAGACCGTATATAAGTTCTTCCTTCCGCAAGCATTGCCCCCCATTCAGGAGTGGGCGACTGAACACCCAGGTTCAGATAAGCCAGGCCTGCTGCCATGGTAATACGTCCGCCTACGCTCATGGTCGCCTGGACGATTGAAGGAGCAATCGCATTGGGGAGCAAATGGCGCATAATAATCTTTCCTGTAGAACAATTGGTAATACTCGCAGCCTGGATATATTCCATATCGCGGATGCTAAGGATAGACGCGCGGATCATGCGGGCTGATCCTGCAATACCGCTGACACTCAGGGCAATAATACAATTTACAAATCCGGCTCCCAATGCACAGGCAATCGCCACATTTAATACCTGTCCCGGTATAGACTGAAGGATATCGCATAATCTCATGCAGACTTCATCCACTGCCCCACCAAAAAATCCGGCCAGCGCTCCGACTAAAAGTCCAATTCCCATGCTGATTGCCGTAGACCACAGGCCAAGCTGAAGGGAATATCTGGTTCCATAGATCAGCCTGCACAAAATATCACGTCCCAGCTGGTCTGTACCACATGGATGTGCAAAGCTTGGAAATTGGTTGGCATTTACAATATCCACCACTTCATATTTATAAGGAGTCAGCAATGGGGCAAACACCGCAATCAACACCAGCGCTAAAAAGATTCCCATTCCGATCATAGCTCCCCGGTTTTCTTTAAGCCGCATCAGCACCACAACAAAATGGCTCTGTTTTGCCTTTGTTTTTTCCATCATCCAACCTCCTTGACAGTGCTTTTCTTTTTCTTTTTGTTGGAAGAAAACTGTGATTTGATCCGTGGGTCCACTAACGCCATCACCAGGTCAGTCAGCAGTATTACAAATGAAAATGCAATAGACAGCATCAGTATACTGCCCTGGACGGCCGGGAAATCCCGGTTATTTACTGCTTTTACCATGTAATAACCGATTCCTGGTATTGAAAATATGGTTTCCACCAGCATTCCACCGCCAAACAGAGTTCCAAATGCAGTTCCTGCCACAGTAATAACCGGAATCAGCGCATTGGGTAAAGCATGCTGATAGATGACTGCCCTCTCTGATAAGCCTTTTGAACGGGCCATAACAACATAGTCCGAATTCAGTACTTCCAGCATACTGGACCGGGCCTGACGGGCCTGCTGCCCTATACCAAAAATACTGGTAGAAATAACCGGAAGCACCCAGTACTGCCAGCCGCCTATCCCATAAGGCGGAAGCCAGCCCAGAATGTTGGCAAATATCAGAACCATCATCAGTGAAAGCCAGAAACCGGGAATGGAAACCCCGAGCAAGGCAAAGGTCATTGTTCCATAATCACCAAACTTGTTGTGATGGGTTGCAGCATATACTCCCAGCGGAACTCCCACCAGCAGCTGTACCAGAATACACCAGATATCCAGTATCAGTGTATTGGGAAAACGTTCTATTATATCCTTCATAATGGACTTGCTTGTGATGTAAGAAGTCCCGAGATCCAATTGGATAAACACTTGATACATATACTTTCCAAGCCGTACCAGATATGGATCATTCAGATACAGCTGCTCACGCAGAGCATTCAGCGATTCCTGTGTCGCTTCTGACCCCAGTATGGCTACTGCCGGATCGCCGGGAATAATATACATAATGGAAAAAACAATTACCGTAACCCCTAAAACAACCGGAATCATCAGCAACAGCCTTCGTACAATATATTTAAGCATGATAAAACACCCCGATTTATTCATTTTGTATGCAGCCGCTCCAACCCTTTCTGCTGTTGAAGCGGCATATGGCTAAGTTCAATTGTATATAATCTGTCTGCTGTTAATTAATCCGCATATACATCGTAATTATCATTTAAGATAAACGCATTCGGTGCGACCTCACCGTCATTTCCTGTCACAACAGTCAGGTTTTTATCATGTCCCCAGAAATCGAAATCCACATACAGGCCAATCAGGCAGGCGCTGTCACGGACATATTCATGAAGCGCAAGGATATTTTCTTCCGACTGGTCATAGAGAGCTGTCATAAAAACTTCCTGCATCTTGGGATCCTTTAAACCAACTGCATTGCCTTTTTCATATAGGGTATTGTCAATCATGGTCTGATAAGCCAAAACATAATTGCCCTTAGGAACCGTATCACCCCAGCACAGATTCCAGTCACCTTCATAAGCAGGGCGCTGGGCCATATATGTGGTATTGTCCAGATTGGAGATTTCAAGGGTTATGCCGATCTCTGCCAGCTGGGCCTGAATAACCTGGGCCGTCAGCTGTACGGCTTCCTCTGTCTTACCAAGCCATTTCAGCGTAATACCGCCGTCGGGATATCCGGCTTCTGCCATATACTCCTTAGCTTTCTCCAAATCATATCCATAGTAATCCATACCGTTAAACGCATCTAAAAAACCTGCCAGAGATTCATCCCCCACTGTTACGGACCCATGCCCTGTTCCCTTAGTTACTGCCTGCGCAATTGCGTCCGTATCGATTGCATAGAGAATTGCTTTGCGTAATGCCAGATTGTCCGCTAAGATACCCTGGTAGCAGTTCAGCATCAGCTCATGTGTATACTTTCCAGGCCTTGTAGTAAACGAAATTTCAGGATTCCCCTCCATCTCCTCCACGATTGTAGCTGTAACCGCGCCGCACTGAATGTTTCCTGTTTCCAGCCCATTTTGAATTTGAGGCGTTTCCAGAATACAAGCCAGCTCGACCACATCTGCATTGGCCTTATAATTAAACGGAACCAAAGATTCATCTACATCCGACTGCCAGTGGCTGTCCCTCTTTTCATAAACAGCTTTATTGGATGCCACAAACTCTTTTACCGCATAATGCCCTGTTCCCACCGGATGTGCTACAAAATCGGCATCCGGAGCTTCATAGGCCGCCTGAGAAATGATGGGCACACGGATTGTGCTCAACAGGGTGGGCCATGCTTCCACAGTCATCTCAATTCGCAGAGAATAATCTCCCGTCTGTTTCATCGCTGCCAGATACTTGGCGTTGCTCTGCTTTCCTGCCTTTTTATATGCTTCGTAGGACCATACGACATCTGCCGCCGTAATATGGTTTCCCGCCGAATCCTCTATGTAATCATAAATAGTCACATCTATATTTTTACCGTCTATGGTCCAGTCCTTTGCGATAACCCCCAGCATCTCATCGTTTGTTTCATTCATAGTCCATAAAGGCTCATAGATCAGATACCCTGGCGTAATTGCCCCTTGAACCAGGTAAGGATCCAAGCTGTCAAGAGCGATTACCACAGCCGAAACCTTAGACTGCCTGCTGCTGTCTGCTGCTGCAGATTCTACTCCCTCTGAACGTTCCGGACTTCCTGCGGTTTTCGAACCGCAGCCGGCCAGCAAAGATGCCCCCATAACTAATGCAAGAAATACTGACAATGTTTTCTTCACTTTACACTCCTCCTGTTATTTTAAATATTTATTAAAGAACGCCCATACAGCCGCCATATTCTCATCACTTTCGAATCTGGGATCTTCATGGACTGCTCCTTCAAGCAAAAACAGCTCCGCTCTGCCTGTCCCCATTTTTTCAACAATTGCCCGGTAAAGCATCTGTGACTGCTGTACCGGCACCTGATAATCTCCTGTCCCATGCTCGATCAATATAGGACACATCCGTTCACTGATATAATTGACAGGATTGGTCTTTGCCAGCCACTCCTTTGGTACGGTCAGCAGGGATTCCCCCAGGTAACGTGATTCCGGACAATTGTCCGGGGTAAAATGAGACGGTTTCATATTGTTCTCCTCATTCTGCAACAATACAGATGCCATCTCTATTACGCCAAACCAGTCCACACACGCCGCCACATGGGCTGATACTCCCTTTAGTTCTTCCGGCACATTGGCATCAAATACCTCTTCCTCAGGATTCATGGCTAAGAGAGAAACAAGATTTCCTCCCGCCGATTCCCCAAATACTCCAATACGTTCCGGATCAATCCCGTATTCTTCCGCATGTTTTCTCAGATAGCGGATTCCATTTCTTACGTCCTGGACGGCTGCCGGAAATACTTTTTCCATTGATAACCGATAGCTGATCGAAACACAGGCGTACCCCTTTTCCAACCCCTCCGTCAGTTTTGCAATATGTCCGTATTTCCGGTCCCCCATCTCAAATCCGCCGCCATGGATATATACCACCGCCGGATATGGCTTACCGCCCTGTTCCGGCAGATAAATATCCATCTTCTGATCCTCAGATTCCGTATGATAAGGCAAATCCAGGTATTTATACCGGAACCGGCTGGTATCCAGCCTTGTAAATGTTCCCCTTGGATTATGATAGGAATCCGTTATACTCTTTTCATCCATAACTCCCTCCCCTAAAGAACCTTATGAAATAAACTTTCCGTATGTTCTACCAAAGAATCTCCGATATATCCCGGCGCAGTCTTATTATTATGTCCCGGAAGCCTGCTCTTCATTGCTGTATTTCGTCTTACCCGGGCCATGGTTTCGTCATCCATGATATATCCTGCATCGTCGATTAAACTCGCGTCATGGTTTAGTATGATTGTATTAGCCAGAGGCGAATGACTGCGGATCAGCGAACCAAAGGAACTGTACAATTCACCGCCAATACCATACAACGCAACATCTCCCAGGCGCAGCAGATGCAGCCTGATCCGGTACGGCTCTTCTCCTTCCAGCATTGGAGTTTCAGACCATTCCACGGCTCCCGCAATTTTCACCTGGTCTGTCAGCCTGCCGATGTTTCGACTGACATTTAATATATCTTCCAGATGACGGGCTGCCAGAGAAATCATCAGTTCATTAAT
The DNA here is from genome assembly GCA_018378255.1 of Clostridiaceae bacterium. Taxonomy (GTDB): domain Bacteria; phylum Bacillota; class Clostridia; order Lachnospirales; family Lachnospiraceae; genus CHH4-2. The sequence continues at coordinate 12,894 of JAGZXV010000094.1, forward strand.
AACTTTGCAGTCCGGAAATATGTACTGCTTTACTGATCCATTTTCCGGATCCGGATAGAACACTTCATTAGCAATCACAGGATTGACATCGCCTGCTGCCCCGCTGGACCAGACTGCAACACATCCCGGAAACCGGCTTTCCATAAAACGGCTCACCGTACCCGCGATATCACCGCTGATTCCCATGTTATTCTCTTTGTCATACCTGTTCAAAAACATGGTAGAACAATGCATCGCATAATTGACAAAGAAAGCGATTGGATCACCATTCTGGTTTTCAATTCTGCATACAAAAACAGTTCTGTCTACCGGCGCAGCATTGTTTGGCCCCTGAGATGTGTATGGGTCAATCCGTCCTTCCTCTGTTTCAAAATAGAACTCCGCATTCCGGTTAGTGTTGATATAACTTTCGCCCTTACCATACCCCATTCTGGCCGGAACCATATCAGCCAGCGCCTGATCTGCTGTCTCCAGCAGCTTTTCTAACACCATATTCTCATACGCTTCCATCCCGTCCTTCATCTCCTGAGATACCTGCCGCTTTACTTCCCGCGGCCGTTCTGTAGTAATCGGCGCCGAATGAGTATGTGTTCCGATATAAATAATCTTGTCTTTACTGATTCCCGTACGTTCCTCCAAGACCGGAAGCCATAATTTTGGCTCCGGAGCTTTATCCAGATCAAAACTGATAATCAGCGCTTTTTCTTTTCCGTCTGAACATGCAATCACCCTCAGAAAAAGCGGATCAATGACTCCTGCATACGGAACCGCCATTAAGCCGTAAATGCGGCAAAACAGCTCTGGCCCCGGTGTAATTTCAGCTTTTGCCGAACCACATAAAAACATGTTTCTACCTCCCCTTCATTTGCTTGGGTTAATTATACTTTAAAGCAATTGACAATAGAATGAGTTTTCTGTTACCATAGAATCAACCAAAAGTTTACGCTCCGGGAGGATTTTTTTATGACAATACAACAAATAAAAAACTTCATTATCATTGTTGATACTGGCAGTTTTACCAAAGCAGAGGACTTGACATTTCTGTCAAAACAGGCTCTGAAAAAACAGATTGACTCCCTGGAAGACGAACTGCAGTTCCGGTTAATTACCCGGAATTCCAAAGGCATCTATCTGACGGAAGCCGGAGAAACATTTTACAATGCATCTGTTAAAAGCATGAAAGCTCTGGATTCCCTCATCAACGAATGCCGCACCATTTCTCATAAAATTGAACAGCTCAATATTGGCAATCCGTCACATCCCAAGCTTCTGCTGGGAAAAGTGTTTCTTGAATTTGCCCGCCGTTATCCCGGTGTCCATCAGAATATACTGGTAGTTACAAAGGATGTATCTCAGATGGTTTTGAACGGCCAGCTGGATCTGGCGGAATTTGTCTACCGCCCCGAATTAATCCCTGAAGGTATTCTCTATAAGCGTATTACAGACCTGCATTATTCCTGTATTATGCTGGCTTCCCACCCTCTTGCAGACCATGAACTGATCACCATTCCTGATCTGATTCCCTATGAGCTTGGTATTACTGCCACAAAGCATAATGAAATGCTGGATCTTCTGCAGACATATCCACAGGCAGTCATAAAAAAGTATTCGGATTCCAGCTTCAGGACAATTGAAAACGTATGCTATAATCAGGGGATTTTTTTGACTAAATCTTATTATTCGGATCAGTTCACCCCCCTCATTTCCAGAACTCTGGTAACTGATCTCAAGTTCGAATGTGGAGTTATCTATCGTGAAAACCCATCCAGAGCGGTTCAGAATTTCTTAGATTTGATTGATGAAATATTTTCTGCTGACGACAGTTCTCAGGAAAAATGAATTAAAAAGCTCTTAGTATTCAATTAAAAACAGCCGAAAATCATCGGACTAATGATTTTCGGCTATTATATTGGTATTCATGCCTATTATAATTTTGTCTGTCGTTTCTGCCTCACCGTTTTACATCCACTTCAGGCATCCCATCCACCACAGACCAGTCCTCCACCTCTGTTTTCAATGCGAACAAATACTCCAGATCCTTCATATTTTTAAGAACAGACAGATCCGAGACCGCCGTTTCAGAGATATCCAAAATCCTCAGCTTTGTCATTCCGGCCAGAGCACTGATATCCAATACAGGCGTCTGCTGGAGCATCAGGGTAGTAAGCCCGGTCAGGTCTTTCAGCGGTTCCAGATTTTCAATGGGATTTCCCCAAATCCATAATTCCTGCAGACCAGTCATGGTTTCAAGAGGGCTGATATCGTCTAAATCATTCTGCGAAAGATCCAGCGATGTAAGCCGTGTGAGTTTTTCAAGTCCCTTAATATCAGTAAGCTTATTGTTCCACAACCACAGCCGCTCCAGCCAGACGATTTCCTGAAAACCAGCGGCATCTGTAATAGAACTTCCATAGATTCCGAGATCCTTCAGCTGGTGGAAATTTCTGAAATCAATCGGAGTTTTAATCGTACCGGCCAAAGATTCATCATAATAATACCGGATAGCCAGCTGCTCCCGGTTTTCCATAAACCCGGCGCCATCCTTATCTTTTCCATTGATAAACAAACGGTCATCCCCATACAAATCCAATGATGTGATAAAGTCCAGTTCCGAGGTATAGATATCTCCTTCCGGTTTTTCCAAAAAGTCTCTGATCAGCCCTTCAACCACCGGATCTTCCCATTTTATAGCATAATCAGCTTCCCTGCTCTCTGACAGGTGTTTTTCTCCTTGTGACAGGTATTCCTGGCGCTTTGCTTCGCTGTTACAGGAACTCATTGTTATGACAATTGATAATCCGATTAAAATTTGTACTAATTTCCTTTTCATGGACCAGACACCTCCTTTAAGATAAGACAACTCACCCGATGTTTCAATTTACAGTCTTCCGGAAGAAGAACCGGAAACAGCTCTTTCAGCAGGCCGTAAATCATACCGTCAGGTGAGTTCTTTTGTACGGGCGGCGCAAGCGTCAGCTTTATAAATACGGATGAACTAATTGATCCGCTTCTGCCAGAGATATCCCTCTTTCTCTGGCAATACGCGCCATATCCTCGTATTCTGTTTTCCGTCGTTTTACATCCCAGCCGCTGCTTTCCTTAATATGGACGGTTCCGTACTGGGTATCCACGCTTTTTATCTCCCGCTTTAATGTATATCTGGCACAGTTGTATTCCCGCACGCCTAATGTTGTGGTATGCCGGAATAAAAGCCTTACCATTTTTTCTTTGTCCTTTGTTCTGCACATGCACACAAGCATCACTCCCGGCCGGTTTTTCTTCATTCCGATGGAGACCGTATAAACGTCCAGCGCCCCTTCCTCCATCAGCCTTTCCTGGGCAAACCCTATGGCCTCAGGCGTCATATCGTCCAGATTGCAGCAAAGCTCGGATGCCTCATCTTTTGAATCCCCGGTTTCTCCCAGCATAGCCCGGACACAATTCGCCCGTTCAAACTCCTTCTTACCCATGCCATATCCAATTTTGGAAACCTTCATAACCGGCATGGAACCGAATTTTTCTGAAAAATGCTTCAGCAGCGCCGCACCCGTAGGAGTACAGAGTTCACCTCTGACCTCGCCTCCATAGACCGGCACATCTTTTAAAATATAAGCAGTGGCCGGAGCCGGAACCGGAAGAATTCCATGGGCGCATCTCACCTGGCCGAATCCTACATGGACGGGAGATGTAATCACCTGATCGGGGGCTAATTCGTTGATCAGCATGCAGACGCCCGTAATATCGGCCACCGCGTCCAAAGAACCCACTTCATGAAAATGAATCTGATCCACAGGCATTCCGTGTGCATGGCTTTCCGCCTCCGCTATCAGTTCATAAACAGCCAGCACATCCCTCCGAACCTGGTCCGGAAGGTCTAAATGCCCGATCATGTGCCGTATTTCATGCATTCCCGTATGGTGATGATGCCCCGGACCGTGATCGTGATTATGGTTGTGATCGTGACCATGACTGTGATCGTGATCGTGGCTATGGTCGTGATCGTGGCTATGGTCGTGATCGTGGCTATGGTCGTGAGGCCCGGAATGATTTGCATCATTATGGTCATGAGAATCATGGTTATGGGCCGTACAGATATATCCATCGTGGTCCTGATAATTTGATGCACAAACATGATCCTCATGGCTATGGTGATCTTCTGATAAAGTTTGGTCATTATGGCCATGTTTATGCTCTGTACAGCTCTGATCATCATAATCATGGTGATCATGTTTATCTTCTGCACATCTTTGGTCATCGTTACCATGTTTATCTTCTGTGCATATTTGACCATGATGATCATGATCGTGTCCATGTTCTCCATGGTCATGCTTTCCATGGCCATGCCCTCCAACTTCATGCTCTCCGTGATCATGTACATGCTCTCCATGACCATATCCATGCTCATGCCCCATATCATGCCCATGCAAATGCGCATGCCACTCATCCAGACTTTCTTCTTCCTCCCCGTTAATCACCACCGACACATGGGTTCCGGTAATTCCGCATTTCACAGCCGGTTCAGCCGTAACTTTCACTCCCGGAATCCCCAATTTTTCAAATCTCTCTAAAAATCCGTCCCGGTCCGGGTGCAGTTCCAGGAGAGCAGCCATCAGCATATCCCCTGCTGCCCCCATATTACATTCAATATATAACGTTTTCACTGATTTTCCTCCTTTTACGCCCTGCAGTTCATCAAACAGCGGTTATGTATCATGTCTCTACATATGGTTAATCATGCTTCCCAGGTAGCCTGCGCCGAAACCATTGTCGATATTCACCACGCTGACACCGCTGGCACAGGAATTCAGCATGGAAAGAAGTGCGGAAAGGCCGCCAAACGAGGCTCCGTAGCCGATGCTGGTAGGCACTGCGATCACAGGGCAGTCGGCCAGACCGCCGATCACGCTGGCAAGAGCCCCTTCCATCCCGGCGATGGCTATAATCACCCGGGCATCCATGATCTCATCAATATGGGCGAACAGACGGTGAATCCCCGCAACTCCCACATCGTAAAGACGGATCACCTCATTACCAAGAGCTTGTGCGGTGAGGGCGGCTTCCTCCGCCACCGGCATGTCACTGGTTCCTCCTGTTGCCACCACTATTTTTCCGATCCCGTCCGGCTCAGGCATCTGTCCGGCAATTCCCACGTGGCCCATTTCGTAATACTGCATCCGGACTGATTTACCCACAATTTCTGCTGCCTCCGGATTCATTCTGGTAATCAGGATCGTTTTCTGTCCCTGTTCCAGCATAGTGGAAGCGATTTTTATAATCTGTTCCGGCGTTTTCCCCGCACCGTAGATCACTTCCGCAATCCCCTGTCTCAAACTTCTGTGGCTGTCAATCTTGGCAAATCCCAAATCCTGAAATGGTTCCGTTTTCAGGTTAAACAAGGCGTCCTCCACTGAAATCGTACCGTCCGCCACCTTTTGAAGCATGTTCTTTATCTCGTTTTTTTCCATTTTTCCCTCCATGCCGGAGCATTTTGCTGTGCGGGCACCTGCCGGGGATTTACAGCTTCCCGGCCGATTCAAATTTGTGGCTCCGGCACAAATCTGGGTGTAAAATCAAGCTGTCAGCCTATCTTCCGGCCAAATCCAGCATCACTCCGCTAAAATATGTTCCCACCGCGCCGTAAACCGTTTCCCGCATTTCCAGCACTTTTTTCATCTGGTCCGGCGGAACCTGGATTCTCGCCATTCCATCTAAAACTCTCACTCTGAAATCCGTAAATCCCAGATCAAATAAAGCATTTTCCGCCATCTCTACTTTTATCAACATTTCTTCCGTAATCATCCTACCGGACGGTATTCTGGTTGCCAGGCAGGCATACGCCGGCTTGTCCCAGGTAAAAAGCCCGGCCTCTTTCGAAAGGCGCCTCACTTCCGGCTTTGTGATTTTGCACTCCCTCAGGGGCGAGCGCACTTCCATCTCCTTTAATGCACGCATTCCCGGCCTGTCTCCTGCATCATCCGACGCATTGGTTCCATCGATCAGAACCCGGTATCCGTCTTCAAGGGCCCGCTTTTTCAAAGCTCCGAACAGCTCTGTTTTGCAGTGATAGCACCGGTCCGGCGGATTGGATGCAACCGTCGCATTGGACAGAATGTCCAGCTCAATCACGGTCATCTCCACCCCCAGCCCGGCACAGAGCCGTTTGGCATCCTCAAATTCAAACTGAGGCTGAAATGCTGTTTTAATATAATAAGGCTGTATCTGAGCGCCGTAATGAAGCCCTGCATACAGAAGATACGAAGAATCCACCCCACCGGAAAAGCCCAGCGCCACTTTGGGGTTTTCCTGAAAAAATTGATTTAAACCGGTCATTTTTACCTCCAATCAGACATGAAAGCGGTCATAAGCAGCATAGCAGTCCAGGCAGAGTTTCTGATCTCCCTGAAGGCGGAGCATGTGCTCGGCGGTCATTTCCCCACAGCAGTCACATTGGTATGACTGAAAGAGCCTGGCCCGTTCCGGAACCTGGTAAGACGGCTGCTTCACAAGAAACAGATCTTTTGGATCGCTGGCCTGCAGAAACCGGAAGGATTCCTCCTTTGACTGAAATTTGGGACGCTCCTTCAACACCAGGCGTACCGCTTCACCGTTCTTTCGGTTATAGAAGGAAAATGCCTGTTTTCCCCTCATGTGGAACAGCAGATTGCCTTTTCCGATGCTGCACCCTAAGATCACCTGAATCGCATCCACTCCGCAGGCGTCATTTTCTGAAATGCACACCACTTCCTCATCTTCCGAAAAATCCAGTTTTAACAGCTCCATGGCATATAAAGCCGCTTTATAGCCGATGGTCAGCCCGCCGCATACATGGCCGTGGAACTGGGCGCATCTGTCCCATAATTCTCTATTCTCATCTCTCATCATTCAAAATCCTCCATTTGGTAAATACTGCACTCTATATTATCAACTACCGGTTCAAAAGGCCTTAACTGCCCGTCCTTCAGCAGATAGATCCGGTCCGATACCTTGGCCGCACAAGTCAGGTCATGGGTCACCATCAGCATGCTGAATCCCTTTTGGTTCTGCAGGCCCTTTAAAAGTCTGAGAACATTGGCCTTGCTGGACGGATCCAGCATCGACGTGGGCTCGTCTGCGATCAGCAGAGACGGCTTCATCGTCAGAGCCCGGGCCACCGCAGCCCTCTGTTTCTGGCCTCCGGATAGTTTTCTTATTTTCATTTTCAAAAAATCATCATGGCAGGGAAGTCCCACATCCCTGAGGGCATCCTTAACCGCCTCCCTGGTTCTTGGTTCCCCTGATAAGAGCAAAGGCTCTCCCACCGCCTCCAACACGCTCATTCCAGGATTAATGGAAGCGTTGCTGTCCTGGAACACCATCTGAAGCCCATTCTTCATGCGGTGCAGTTTCCCATAATCCACAGGCTTTCCTTCAAACAGGATCCTCCCCTCAAATGTATCGGAAAAGCCTCCCAATATTCTGGAAAATGTGGTTTTCCCCACCCCTGACTTTCCCACCAGTGAAACGAATTCCCCATGTCCGATCTCAAGCCCGGCATCCTTAATCACTTCCTGATTTCCAAAACTCTTTCTGATATGCTCCGCTTCCAGAAGGGTGACGATGCCGCCCCGGTTGCATGCCACATATTGCCCCTCTTTCCACTCAGTGAGCCCAGGCTTTTTGCTCTTACAGACCTCAAGCCCCTGGCTGCATCTGGCGGCAAACGGACATCCGTCCCCCGTCTCCTCCCCCGCCGGACGGATCCCCCAGATATCCCTTACCAGATTGATATCCATGGAGGAACGGATCAGCCCCTGGGTATAAGGATGTCTGGGACGGTTAA
>JAGZXV010000095.1 GCA_018378255.1 Clostridiaceae bacterium
GAGGTAGGGGATGAAATGGCGGCAGTAGACGCTGGGTTCTCCGCAGCGTTCCAAAATATTGCCGTTCTCATCCAGAACCTGAATCGGAAGCTTTAAACAGGCATTGAAAGCCTCTAAAAGCTCCTGGAGTTTTTCTTTTGTTACAATAGTATACAAATAAGATTCCATAAAACTCTCCCCCTTTAATGAAAACTATTATATCATAAAACCGCATAAAATCCAAAAATATTACAATAAATCTAAAAAAATCCCAAGGGCTTTGTCACCCGGCAGGTAAAGAAATGGAGGCAAGCATGAAAATCAGCAATTTACAGGCAAAGCTGGACCGAGATGAGGTGTTCCGGCTGATCGACTGTCACGATGACAGCCCGGTTTACGAAGAAGTGGAAGAGTCCTATGAAAGTCTGAAAGAAGAAGTATATCAATTGATAAAACCGGCCGGGATTTTTGAATTTTCCCAACTGACCAAAGAAACAGAGACTGAGAAATATCCCGCAGGCACTCCTGTGATCTATCTGATCGCAACCGTAGGGCGGGAAGTGAGCGCCTATTCGGACCGGCTTTTTAAAGAGGGAGAGTTTTTGAAGGGAATGCTGGTGGACGCCATGGCGGATTCCTGTCTGTTCAGCCTGGAGCGCTGCTGGCAGGAACAGGTGAAAGATGCCTGTGGAGACAGGAATGTGGGAATCGCCAGACGTCTGGAGGCCCCTCAGGATATCCCGATGGAGGCCCAGAAAGAGGCATACGAAGTGCTTCATGCCAAGGAAGAACTGGATATGAACTTGTCCTCCGGTTTTATGTATGATCCGGTGAAATCCACCTGTCAGGTATTTGTGCTCACCTCCGACCGGGATGTATTCAAAACCCAGCATAACTGCAGGGCCTGCTCCAACCTGACTTGCAAAATGAGGAATATTCCTCCGGTCCAGGTGACTGTGACAGACAAATCAGGCACATTTTCCATGGAATTAAAAGAGCGGGAAAGCATCATGGACGGACTGATCCGGTGTAGCGTCTATCTCAGCGCGGTCTGCGGGGGAAAAGGAATCTGCGGCAAATGCCGGGTGAAGGTGACAGAGGGAAGTCTTTCACCGTCCCCTTCAGACCTGCGTTTCTTCACGGAAGACGAGCTGAAAGAAGGTTACCGCCTTTCCTGCCTGGCTTATCCCCAGGAGGATGTGGCCATACTTCTGGATAATGGACAGGAAGACAGTTTTGAAGTGCTCAACCAGTTCCAGGAACAGAAAAAACAGGCCGTTTCTGCAAACGGAGAGTATGGGATCGCCATCGATATCGGAACCACTACCATAGCGGTTCATCTGATTTCCATTCCTGACGGCGGTCTGGCCGCTTCTTACAGTTCCATCAACCACCAGCGGGCCTATGGGGCCGACGTGGTATCCAGAATGCTGGCTTCCAACCAGGGAAAAGGGAAAGAGCTGAGAGACAGTATCAGAAGAGATCTTTTAGAAGGCATCCGTTTTGTGATCAGCCGCGGAGGGGCCGTTCCGGAAACTGTAAAGAAAATTGCCATCGGGGCCAACACCACCATGGGCCATCTGCTGCTGGGATTATCCTGTGAAACCCTGGGCGTATATCCCTTTGACCCGGTGGATATCAGTTATATTATACGCCCCTTTGAAGAAGTGTTCGGTGAAAACCTGCTCAACTGCCCGGTGGAAATCCTGCCCGGAATTTCAACTTTTGTGGGCGGAGACATCGTTTCAGGCCTTTTGTTCTGCGGCTTTGATAAAGCGGATAAAGTGAACGTGCTCATCGATCTGGGAACAAACGGAGAAATGGCCATCGGATGTAAAGACAGGATTCTTGTGACATCGACCGCGGCCGGACCTGCATTTGAAGGCGGCAATATCAGCTGCGGTATGGGAAGCGTGGCCGGGGCTGTCTGCCATGTGAGCCTGGATGAAAATAACCGGCCCAGCATAGAAACCATCGGCGGACAGCCTCCCATCGGCCTCTGCGGAACCGGTGTGATCGAGGCCACGGCAGAACTGATCCGAACCGGTCTGGTGGATGAAACCGGCCTTTTGGATGACGATTATTTTGACGACGGGCTTTTGCTGGCCCTCACTCCCGATGGGAAGGAAATTTCATTCACACAAAAGGATGTGAGGGAAATCCAGCTGGCTAAATCTGCCGTAAGAGCCGGTTTGGAAACCCTGATTCTCAGATATGGAATTACCTATGAAGAGATAGATAAAGTGTATCTGGCAGGAGGGTTCGGATATAAGATCGACAGACAGAAGGCGGTTGAAATCGGCATGATTCCAAAAGAACTGGCGGATAAAATAGAGACAGTGGGCAACAGCTCGCTTGGAGGCGCCTATCTGGCAGTCACTGAAGAAGGTGCAAAAGAAGCTATGGAACGGCTGGCCGGCATCTCTGAAGAAATCGCTCTGTCGACAGATAAGAACTTTAATGAATTTTATATGGAATATATGTACTTTGAATAAAAACTGGCAAATGCCGGAAAGAGCGGAGGAAAGGCGGTAAATGATGCAGGATGACAAGAATAATACCTGCCCTCAGGGATATGTGTGGAAAGAGAATAAGAAGCTGCGCTGTGGTTATACCACAGGTTCCTGCGCTGCCGCCGCTGCTAAAGCATCACTCTTTACAATGCTGTCAGGAACGGTTCCCAGCCATGTGGAGTTACTGACACCCAAGGGAATCCGCCTCTGCCTGGAAGTGGAAAACTTGGTGCAGGGAGATGGCTGGGTATCCTGCGGCATCCGAAAAGACGGCGGGGATGACCCCGATGTAACCCACGGACTTCTCATTATGGCAAAAGTGAGCAGGAAAGAGGAACCTGGAATAGAGATAGACGGCGGAGCCGGTGTGGGACGGGTTACCAGAAAGGGCCTGGAACAGCCGCCCGGAACAGCAGCCATCAACCGGGTCCCCAGGGAAATGATTACAAAAGAGGTGGAAAAGCTTCTGAACGAATACCAGGTCTCAGGCGGCATAAAGGTGGAGATTTTTGTGCCTGGAGGAGAGGCGGCGGCGGAAAAGACATTTAATCCGCGCCTGGGAATCATAGGAGGAATTTCCATCCTGGGAACCAGCGGAATCGTGATTCCCATGAGCGAGGCGGCTCTCATTTCCAGCATCGGCATTGAGATGAAACAGCTTCTTGCGGAAGGAAACGGCTATCTGGTTTTGTCTCCGGGCAATTATGGGGAATCCTTTTCCCTGAACCAATATGAGATTCCCGGACGGTATATTGTAAAAATAAGCAATTTCGTTGGAGAAAGCATCGATATGGCTGTGGAGTCAGGCGCCAAAGGAATCCTGATGATCGGCCATATCGGAAAATTTGTGAAACTGGCAGGCGGCATTATGAATACCCATTCCAGAAATGCGGATGCCAGAATGGAACTTCTGGCCGCCCATGTGATCCGATGCGGTAAAGATGCGGCCTTAGCGGCCAGGATTTTAGACTGTGTGACCACAGACGAAGCCCTGGAGATCATAAAAGACGCCGGGATCCTTTATCAGGTTTCCCAAAGCCTTTTGGAAAAAATCCTGTATTACGCCAATAAGCGGGGATATGGACGTCTGGAAACGGGGATTGTGCTGTATTCCAATGAATACGGGCTGTTAGGTACGGCAGGGCCGGTGCCTGAGCTTCTTAATAAAGTAAAGGAGTATATGCGGGATGAAAGCAGTACTGATATTTGCAGGAACCAGTGAGGGACGGGAGCTGGCCTCATTTTTGAGCGGAGCCGGGATTGAATCCTGGGTCAGCGTGGCAACTGAATATGGAGAGACTTTGCTTCCAAAGGAAGAGAGGATAACCGTTGTAACCGGATATAAAAACCGGCAGGAGATCGAAAGTTTTCTCAGAAAACAAGATTTTTCCTGTGTGGTGGATGCCACCCATCCATATGCCAGTAAGGCGACCGAACAGATAAAAGCGTCCTGTATGAGCGCTAAAATTCCCTATTACCGTCTGCTTCGGGAAGAAGCTTTTGAAATGCCCGGAAAAATCAAGGCCGTTTATGTGGGATCGGTCCGTGAGGCGGCAGAATACCTGAACCATACAGAGGGCAACGTGATGGTCACCACAGGGAGCAAGGAGCTGGCACCCTATATGGAACTGGCCGACCCGTCCCGTCTGTATTTCCGTGTCCTGCCTTCGGTCAAGTCCTTAGAACTCTGTCAGGCCCAAAACATTCTTCCTAAGAATATTATTGCCATGCAGGGCCCCTTTGACCGGGAATTAAATGCGGCTCTGATCCGCAGGTTTGACTGCCGTTATCTGGTAACCAAGGATTCAGGCCAGGCAGGGGGATTTGAAGAGAAAATCCAGGCATGTGAGGATACCCAGGCTGTGCCGGTTGTGATAAAAAGGCCGGAAGAGACGGACGGTTACAGCATAGGGGGGATCAAAAAGCTTCTGATGGAACGGTACGGAATAAAAGAAAAGGCCGTCATAACCATAGCAGGCACCGGCCCCGGATCAGAATCCATGATGACGTCAGAGGTGTTACAAAAACTTTCCCAGGCCGATGCCTGTATCGGCAGCGGCCGTATGCTGGATGCGGCTAAAAAGCGCGGAAAGGCGGTATTTGACAGCTACCGGCCGGAAGAGATAAAATCCTGGATAGAAGCCCACACCCAGTATAGGAATATTATGATTTTGATGTCCGGGGATGTGGGATTTTACAGTGGTACGAAAAAATTGCGGGATCATTTAAGGGGGTACCAGGTGGAGATACTTCCCGGTATCTCTTCCGTATCCGCTTTCTGTGCCAGGCTGGGAATATCCTGGGACGATATGTTTTTATGCAGCGTTCATGGCAGAAAACAGAACCTGATACAGAAGATACGAAGCCACAGAAAAGTATTTGCCCTGTTAGGAAATGAGCAGGAATTTCATAGTCTGTGCAGACGCATGCTGGATTACGGCATGGAAGATGTGACGGTCTATATCGGAGATTCCCTGTCCTATGAACAGGAACGGATCTTTAAAGGAAGCCCGAAAACCGCATTAGATGAGAAATTCTCAAATCTGAGCTGTGCGGTGTTTATCAATGAGCGGTATGAAAAGAAAAAACTCCGTCTGGGAATACCGGAAGAAGAATTTATCCGGGACAAGGTGCCCATGACAAAGGACGAGGTCAGATGTATATCCATCGCTAAACTTCAATTACAGCAGGATTCCGTGATTTACGATATTGGCGCAGGCACCGGTTCAGTATCGGTGGAACTGGCTTTGGCAGCTGAGGACGGCATGGTATATGCAGTTGAAAAGAAACCTTTGGCAGCAGAACTGATCGGTAAAAACCGGGATAAATTCCGGGTTTCCAATCTGGAGATCATCGAAGGCACAGCGCCGGAAGCCCTTTTGAACCTGCCCGGGCCCACCCACGCATTTATCGGCGGTTCCTCCGGCAATTTAAAAGAGATCGTAAAGCTGTTAAAACAGAAAAATCCGGGGGTGAGAATTGTAATCAATGCCATTGCCCTGGAGACCGTAGCGGAAATTGCAGCCCTTGGCGGAGAATATGAGATGGAAATCGTCCAGATCCAGGTGTCAAAAGCGAAGAAAGCGGGCGGCTATCATTTGATGATGGGACAGAATCCTGTAACCATTGCAGTCATTGAATAAGAAAAGAGGCAGGTTATGTTTTATTTGGTATCGGGGCCTGAAAAATCAGGAAAATCAGCAAAAGCGGAGGCTCTGGCAGTCCGTTTGGGAGAAAACAGAATCTATCTGGCAACCATGGTACCCTATGGGGAAGAGGGCAAAAAAAGAGTGGAACACCACCGGGGCCTCAGGGAAGATAAGGGATTTCAGACAGTGGAGTGCCCGGTTGACATCGACCAGGCGGATATCCCTGAGAATGCTGTTGTGCTGCTGGAATGCATTCTGAACCTGGCCGCAAATATCTGTTTTGGAACAGAGAACTGTCCGCCCCATACGGCGGAAGAAACCATCCGCCTGGTCTGCGAAAAAGTGGACAGGCTGAATGAAAAATGTCAGGAACTCATTGTGGTAACCGGACAAATGGAGTATGATCAGGGTTATGACGAAGAAACGAGAACTTATATAGAGGCCGTTCATGAGATCAACCGGCGTCTGGCACAAAAGGCAGATCAGGTGATCGGAGGCGGAAAGAAAGAATATCCCCGCTTCCCCTTGTTTGTGGATTTGAGCGGAAAGCGTGTTCTGGTGGCCGGAGCTGGAAAAATCGGGGCCAGGCGGGCAGCTGTTTTATCTGAGTTCGGTGCGGCCGTCCTGGTGGCGGCCCCCGGCGGATGCAGCCAGATGGAGCGTCTGGAACAGGCCGGCATGGTGCACTGGGAGCACAGGCCCGTCAGGGAATCGGATCTGGCCGGGACTTATCTGGTGGTTGCCGCCACCAGCAGCCGGGAAGTCAATGACAGGATCGCGGGATTATGCCGCGAACGCGGAATCATGGTCAGCCATGCGGGAGACCAAAGCCAGTGCAGCTTTTATTTTCCCGGAATCGCCCGGGAAGGGGAGCTGGTAGCCGGTATTGTGGCGGATGGAAAGAACCACAGCCTCGCAAAACAGGCGGCCCAATCCCTCAGGATCTGGCTTAAGCAGTTTATGACAGAGAGGAACGACAAGCGATGAAGACACACGGAGGAGACATTTACGGAGTAGCGGCCAGTATGGGCGTGAGGCCGGAAGAATGTCTGGACTTTTCAGCCAATATGAACCCTATGGGCATTCCGGGCAGTGTCCGGGATGCCATGAGGGAAAGCCTGGAACAGGTGATCTATTATCCTGACCCGGACTGCCGGGCCCTGATTCAAGATTTAAGCGGGCATTACGGGGTTCCGGAAGGCTTTTTGCTGGCGGGAAATGGGGCGGCTGATCTGATTTTCCGTCTGGTCTATGGGATCAGGCCGGAAAAAGCCCTGATTCCCACTCCGACTTTTTTGGAGTATGAAGAGGCGCTGAAACAGACAAAGACCCAGATCATCCGCCTTCCTTTAGATGAGAATATGGAAATTCCAAACGATCTGCCGGAACATATCTCAGAGGAAACAGAACTCACATTTCTTTGCAATCCCAACAATCCCACCGGCATTTTGACCGGACGGGATTTAATCATAAGAGCGGCCAAAAAGGCTTTAGAGGCAGGAACCATTCTGGTTCTTGACGAATGTTTTCTGGATTTTACAGGCAGGGAAGAAGATTATACGATGGTGCCCTGGTTAAAAGAATTCCCCAATATGGTGATTCTAAAGTCCTTTACCAAGATGTTTTCCATACCGGGAATCAGACTTGGATATGCGCTCTGTTCCGATCCTGATTTGATTCACAGAATCCGGGCGGCGGGGCAGAGCTGGAGCGTCAACACCATAGCATCGGCGGCGGGCAGGGCGGCTCTTAACGAGCAGGAATTTGTCCGGATATCGGCCGCATATGTGAAAGAGGAGCGGGAATATCTGGCCGGGGAGTTAAAAAAACTTGGAATCAGAGTGTTCCCGGGACAGGCTAACTACCTTTTAATCCAGGCGGAAAACTGTCCCGGTTTATATGATAAAATGCTGCGGTACGGGATCATGATCCGCCGCTGCTGCAACTATGACGGGCTGGATGGAACATACTACAGGATTGCCGTCAGAAACCATGACGAAAACAGAAGGCTGACGGAGGCCCTGGATCAAATAATAGAAGGAGAGAAGAACATATGCTGCAAAGACCGAGAAGACTAAGAGGAAATGAACTGCTGAGAAAGATGGTGCGGGAAACCAGGGTTGATAAGGCCTCCCTGATCTACCCCATTTTTGTAAAAGAAGGGTCCGGGATCAAAGAAGAGATCCCTACCATGCCGGGGCAGTACCGCTACAGCGTGGATCAGATGCCGTATAAACTGGAAGAACTCAAGCGGGCAGGGGTAAACAGCGTGATGTTTTTCGGCATTCCCGATGTAAAGGATGAAGTGGGAAGCGGGGCCTATGCAGAAGACGGGATCGTGCAGAGGGCGTTAAGGGAAGCCAGAAAACAGATACCGGAGCTCTATCTGATCACAGATGTCTGTATGTGTGAATACACCTCTCACGGCCACTGCGGCGTGCTCTGCGGCTCTGAGGTGGACAATGACCCTACCCTCGGCCTTCTCTCCGCCACCGCGTTGTCCCATGTACAGGCCGGAGCCGATATGGTGGCCCCCTCCGATATGATGGACGGCCGTGTGCTGGCAATCAGAAACAAACTGGATGAAAACGGATTTACCAGAATTCCCATCATGTCCTACGCAGTGAAATATGCATCCGCATTTTACGGCCCGTTTAGGGATGCGGCAGGTTCCGCCCCGGCTTTCGGAGACAGGAAATCCTACCAGATGGATTATCATAACAGAAAAGAAGGCATCAAAGAAGCCCTTCTTGACGTGGAAGAGGGGGCCGACATTATCATGGTAAAACCGGCCATGAACTACCTGGATGTGATCCGGGAGGTGGCTGATCTGGTGGATGTGCCGGTAGCTTCTTACAGCGTCAGCGGGGAGTACGCCATGGTGAAGGCCGGAGCCCAATTGGGATATATCGATGAAGAAAAGATCATTGCCGAGATGGCGGTGGCGTCCTACCGGGCAGGCTCCTCCATTTACCTGACTTATTTCGCCGAAGAGATCGCATCCCTGATTGACCGGGGAATTATTGGATAACCTTAATGTATGGATTACAACTTCCTGAAAGTTCTTGTAACATTTTAATATTGATTTTTTATCTAAAAAAAATTATAATGTAGAATAACTATTTCCAGCAGAAAAGGTGACGATCTATGACAAATGATACGGTTTCAGAAAAACTGAATATAGAGCTGGAGGCGCCGGCTGATTTTACAAGCCCGGAAGTGCTCTATGACGATCTGGTTAAAAGCATCAGAAAATACCATCCTTCCGATGATATCAGTATGGTGGAAAAGGCCTACAGGATCGCATATGAAGCCCACAAAGACCAAAAGAGAAAATCGGGTGAACCCTATATCATTCACCCACTTTGTGTTGCCATTATTCTGGCGGATCTGGAACTGGATAAGGAGACGATTGTTGCCGGCATCCTTCACGACGTGGTGGAAGACACGGTGATGACCGGAGACGAGGTAGCCAAAGTGTTTGGAGATGAGGTCGCCCTTTTGGTGGACGGCGTCACCAAACTGACCCAGCTGTCCTGGTCTATGGATAAGGTGGAGATTCAGGCGGAAAATCTGCGTAAGATGTTCTTAGCCATGGCAAAGGATATCCGTGTAATTCTGATAAAACTGGCCGACCGCCTCCATAATATGAGGACGCTGCAGTACATGAGGCCGGAGAAACAGAAGGAAAAGGCCAAAGAAACCATGGAAATCTATGCCCCCATCGCTCACCGGCTGGGCATTTCCAAAATAAAGATCGAACTGGATGATTTGTCATTAAAATATTTGAAGCCGGATGTTTATTATGATCTGGCGGAGAAGATCACGCTGCGCAGAGATGCGAGAGAAGCGTTTGTAAAAGAAATTGTGGAAGAGGTGCAGAGCCATATCAAGGAGGCCGGTATTGAAGCACAGGTGGACGGCCGGGTGAAGCATTTCTTCAGTATCTATAAAAAGATGGTGAACCAGGATAAGACCCTGGATCAGATCTACGATCTGTTCGCCGTCCGCATCATTGTAGACACCGTAAAGGACTGTTATGCCGCATTGGGAGTGATCCACGAGCTTTATAAGCCGATCCCAGGCCGCTTCAAGGATTACATCGCCATGCCGAAACCAAATATGTACCAGTCTCTGCACACAACCCTGATCGGAAGCAGCGGCCGTCCCTTCGAGATTCAGATCAGAACCTTTGAGATGCACCGCACCGCGGAATTCGGTATCGCCGCCCATTGGAAGTACAAGGAGAGCGGCAGCGGCCAGGTAGCGGCAGGAGATGAAGAGGCCAAACTCAGCTGGCTGCGCCAGATACTGGAATGGCAGCGGGATATGTCGGATAATAAGGAATTCCTCAGCCTGATTAAGAGCGATTTAGACCTGTTTTCCGACAGCGTTTACTGCTTTACCCCATCAGGAGATGTGAAGACACTTCCAAGCGGTTCCACTCCCATCGATTTTGCCTATTCCATCCACAGTGCGGTTGGAAACAAGATGGTAGGTGCCAGAGTGAACGGTAAACTGGTTAACATCGATTATGTGATCCAGAACGGCGACCGCATCGAGATCATCACTTCCCAGAACTCCAAGGGCCCCAGCCGTGACTGGCTTTCCCTGGTTAAGAGCACTCAGGCGAAGAACAAGATCAACCAGTGGTTTAAAACCGAACTGAAAGAGGATAACATTTTAAAAGGCAAAGAGATGATCGAGCGGTACTGCAAGACCAAAGGCATCAACTTAGCCGATATCAATAAACCGGAATACATGGAAAAGGTTATGGCCCGCTATGCGTTCCGTGACTGGGATTCTGTTCTCGCGTCCATCGGACACGGCGGCCTGAAAGAGGGCCAGATCATCAATAAGATGCTGGATGAGCGGGAAAAGAAACTGAAAAAAGAGGTGACCGATACCAATATCCTGGACGGAATAGCGGAGATGACCAACAAGGTGCCTGTCTCCAAAAAATCCAAGAGCGGAATTGTGGTGAAGGGAATCCACGATGTGGCGGTCCGTTTCTCCAGATGCTGCAGCCCGGTTCCCGGCGACGAGATTGTAGGCTTTGTCACCCGGGGCAGAGGCGTTTCCATTCACAGAACAGATTGTATCAATATCATCAACCTGCCGGAAGACGAGAGGGCCAGGCTGATTGATGCGGAGTGGCAGCAGGCGGAAGGCGGCGAAAACAAGGAGCGGTATTCCACCGAAATCCAGATTTATGCCAACAACAGGATTGGGATGTTTGTGGATATATCCAAGGTATTTACTGAACGCCAGATCGATATCACGTCCATGAACGTGCGGACCAATAAACAGGGAAAAGCAACCATTATCATGACATTTGATATTCATGGTATTGAGGAATTGAACCGTTTGACGGATAAACTTAGACAAATTGAAGGTGTACTGGATATTGAGAGAACTGCGGGGTGATGTATCGCAGTTTTTCTCATTCCATACGAGAAAAATTCATCCTATGGAAAATGCTCCCTTATGCCGGCCAGGCCGGCTATGGTAGCCTTACGCCGGTTTTGGAGGCAGTCTATAGGAAAAAAGGGAGAAGGAGAGGGAATATGAGCGATTTTCGGATAAAAACCTGTGTGCTGGGGATGGTCAGCACCAATTGCTATATCATTTATAATGAGAGCAAAAAAGAGGGGATCATTGTGGATCCGGCGGACAATGGGATGTACATTCTGAACCGGTGCAGGGAACTGGGAGTGACCCCGTCTGCGGTTTTGTTGACTCATGGGCATTTCGACCATATTATGGCGGTGGACGATATCAGGCGGGCGTTCCCGGTGACGGTTTATATGGGAATGAATGAGGCGAATCTGCTGAAAGACCCCTATCAGAACCTTTCAGGAACCATGGGTTCGGAACAGACCAGCATGGAAGCGGATTATCTTCTGAGGGACAATGAAGTGATCACTCTGGCCGGATATAAGATAAAGGTATTGGAAACTCCGGGTCATACGGTTGGTTCCGTATGCTATCTGTTTGAAGAGGAGGATGTTTTGATCAGCGGGGATACCCTGTTTGAGGATTCTCTGGGCAGAACGGACCTGCCTACCGGAAGTTCTTTAGAAATTGTAAAGTCCATTACAGAACGGCTGTTTCCGCTAAAGGATGATATCATGGTCTATCCGGGACATGGGGAACCCACCACCATCGGGCATGAGAAAAAGTATAATCCGGTTGCAGTCTACATGAATAGAAGATAGGAAATGATAAACATATGATAGGAATATTATTAAATGACTCCGCCTATGAACAGGATATCAGGGAACTGCTGATGGCATTTTTCCCGGGAGAGACATTTTCCCATGAAAAGAACGGGGAGTGTGTTTATGAGACGGAAGGAATATTAGATGAAAGCCGCAGGTATTTTGCCTTACGGTTCAAAGATGGTGAAGGCACATGCCTGAAGGAATGCTCTTTGGATGTGAATTATGAGGACCGGTTTGAGACAAAGAACAGGATCAAAAGGCATCTGTACACAATGCTTTCAGAATATACCGGAAAAAAACTTCCCTGGGGAACCCTGACCGGCATCCGGCCTACGAAAATTGCCATGACCAAATTCCAGGAAGGGATGACGGAAGACGAGATTTTCCGTTACATGAAAGATACTTATTATACCAGCGATGAAAAGATAAAGCTCAGCATAGAGATTGCAGCAAGGGAGATGCAGCTTTTATCCACCATTGATTATGAGCATGGGTACAGCCTGTATATCGGAATCCCGTTCTGTCCCACCACCTGTCTGTACTGTTCCTTTACCTCCTATCCAATCGGCAGATGGCAGGGAAGGACGCATCTCTATCTGGATGCGCTGTTTCATGAGATGGAATATGTGGCGGAGCGGATGAAGGGAAGAACCCTAGATACGGTGTATTTTGGGGGAGGCACCCCAACTTCGCTGCCGGCAGAAGATTTGGACAGGCTGATTGCAAAGCTGAAAAGCACCTTTGATTTTTCAACCGTCCAGGAATTTACCGTGGAAGCGGGGCGGCCCGACAGCATTACCCGGGAGAAATTCCAGGTTTTGAAAAAGCATGGAGTGGACCGCATCTCCATCAATCCCCAGACCATGAAGCAGGAAACCTTGGATCTGATCGGCCGCCGTCATACGGTGGGCATGGTTAAGGCGTGCTTTCAACTGGCCCGGGAAATGGGCTTTGACAACATTAACATGGATCTGATCATCGGCCTTCCCGAGGAGACGATGGAGGATGTGGTCAATACCATGGAGGAGATTAAGGCACTGGGGCCAGACAGCGTGACCGTTCATTCCCTTGCCATCAAACGGGCTGCACGTCTCAACATGTTTAAAGAGAAGTATGCGGATTTAAAGATCACCAATACCCAGGAGATGATCGATCTGACGGCTGAATATGCCAGAGAGATGGGGATGGAACCTTATTATCTTTACCGTCAGAAGAACATGGCTGGGAATTTTGAAAATGTGGGATATGCCCTTCCGGGAAAAGCATGTATTTATAATATTCTGATCATGGAAGAAAAGCAGACCATAGCAGCCTGTGGGGCGGGAACCACCACAAAGGTGCTTTATCCGGCTGAAAACAGGCTGGAACGGGCGGAGAATGTGAAGGATGTGGATCTCTATATCCAAAAAACGGATGAAATGATTGCAAGAAAGGAAAAATTGCTTGCAAAATTAGAAATGTAATTTAAAATAGAACGTAGTCATTGGATATAACATTAAGCAATCCCTTAAAACTAGAAAGCCGCATCTGCGGCAGAATGAGAGGAAATCATGGCAGCAACACTGAAAAAAAAGCCGGTTACCGGCATGAAAGACATCCTGCCCGCAGAGATGCAGGTAAGGGATTATGTAATGAACCAGATAAAAGAAACCTACCGCGGTTTTGGATTCCAGTCGATTGAAACTCCCTGCGTGGAACACATTGAGAATCTGACCAGCAAGCAGGGCGGAGATAATGAAAAACTGATCTTCAAAATCATGAAGAGAGGCGAAAAACTCAACTTAGAAAATGCACAGGCAGAAAATGACCTGGTGGACAGCGGACTGCGCTATGACCTCACCGTCCCCCTGTGCCGTTATTATTCCAACAATGCGGCCCAGCTTCCGGCTCCATTTAAGGCGCTTCAGATGGGATCCGTATGGAGGGCCGACCGCCCTCAAAGAGGCCGTTTCAGACAGTTTGTCCAGTGTGACATCGATATTTTAGGCGATCCCACCAATTTAGCGGAGATCGAGTTGATTCTGGCCACCACAACCCTTCTTGGAAAGATCGGTTTTGACCAATATAATTACCGCATCCGCATCAATGACCGCAATATCTTAAAAGGAATGGCAGCTTACTGCGGCTTCCCGGAAGAGGATTATGATAAGATCTTCATTTCCCTGGATAAGATGGACAAGATCGGAATGGACGGAGTTGCCGAAGAACTGACCGGAATGGGTTATGACGGGGATCAGGTGAAGAAATACCTGGATCTGTTTTCTTCCGTCACCAATGATGCGGACGGCGTCCGCAAGCTGGGAAATGTGCTCGGTGAGGTGATGGAACCGGCAAAGGCAGACAATCTGGCCGTTATCATGGACAGCGTTGCCAATGTGCCGTCCTGCAAGTTTGATATCGTGTTCGATCCGACCCTGGTGCGCGGTATGTCTTATTATACCGGAACCATTTTTGAAATTGAAGTGGAAGGCTTCCCCGGATCGGTGGGCGGCGGCGGCCGTTATGATAAGATGATCGGCAAATTTACCGGCATGGAAACTCCGGCCTGTGGATTTTCCATCGGATTCGAGAGAATTATCACGATTCTCATGGAAAATGGATTTACGGTACCGGGTTCCAAGGCCAAGAAGGCGTATTTGATTGAAAAAGGAGTCAGCAGTGAAGTGATGTCCAAAGTGATCGAAGAGGCCATGCAGGAGCGGGCAGAAGGCGTTCAGGTGCTTGTTTCCCAGATGAACAAGAACAAAAAATTCCAGAAAGAACAGCTTCAGAAGGATGGGTATCTGGAATTTAAGGAATTCTATAAAGAAGCATTAAAATAGAGAGCAGAACGAATGTAAAAGGAGAAAAATCATGGCAGAGTCAATGATGGGACTGAAACGTTCCCACAGATGTACAGAAGTTACCACCGCAAGTATCGGCCAGGAAGTGACCGTTATGGGCTGGGTTCAGAAAAGCAGAAATAAAGGCGGCATTATTTTCGTGGATTTAAGAGACCGTTCCGGTATCATCCAGTTAATATTTGAAGAGAGCGACTGCGGCGCCGAAAACTTCGAAAAGGCTGAAAAGCTGAGAAGTGAGTTCGTTGTGGCAGTGACAGGACGTGTGGAAGCCCGTTCCGGCGCAGTCAATGAAAATCTGGCGACCGGCGCGATTGAAGTCCGGGCCAACAGCCTGCGCATTCTGTCCGAATCGGAGACGCCTCCATTCCCAATTGAAGAAAACAGCAAGACAAAAGAAGAACTGCGCTTAAAATACCGTTATCTGGATCTTAGAAGACCTGACATCCAGAGAAATATGATGCTGAGAAGCAATATCGCCATTCTCACCAGACAGTTTCTGGCGGAAGAAGGATTTTTAGAGATTGAAACTCCTACACTGGTTAAGAGCACTCCGGAAGGGGCCCGTGACTATCTGGTGCCCAGCCGTGTACATCCGGGATCATTTTATGCCCTTCCTCAGTCTCCGCAGATCTATAAACAACTTCTCATGTGTTCCGGATACGACCGCTATTTCCAGCTGGCCAGATGTTACCGGGATGAAGACCTTCGTGCTGACAGACAGCCGGAGTTCACCCAGATCGATATGGAACTGTCCTTTGTAGATGTGGATGATGTGCTGGACGTGAATGAAAGGCTGCTTCAGAAATTATTTAAAGAGATCTTAAACTATGATATTGAACTGCCAATCCAGAGAATGACATGGCAGGAAGCCATGGACCGTTTCGGCTCCGATAAGCCGGATATGCGCTTTGGAATGGAATTAAAAGACGTGTCAAAAGTGGTTGAAAACTGTGAGTTTGCAGTATTTAAAGGCGCTCTTGAAAACGGAGGTTCCGTCCGCGGAATCAACGCAGAAGGACAGGGCGCTATGCCTCGTAAAAAGATTGACGCTTTAGTGGAATTCGCGAAGGGATTCGGCGCCAAAGGGCTTGCCTATCTGGCTGTCAATGAAGACGGAACTTTCAAATCTTCCTTTGCAAAATTCATGAAGGAAGAAGAACTGGCGGCGCTTGTGGATGCTATGGGCGGAAAGCCGGGCGATCTGCTTTTATTTGCAGCAGATAAAAATAAGGTGGTTTATGATGTGTTAGGAAACCTGCGTCTGGAATTGGCAAAACAGCAGGATCTTCTGAAAAAGGATGATTTCAAATTCCTGTGGGTAACGGAATTCCCACTTTTAGAGTATTCTGAAGAACAGGGCCGCTATATGGCAATGCATCATCCATTTACCATGCCTATGGATGAAGACTGGCACATGATCGATACCGATCCGGGCGCGGTTCGGGCGAAGGCATATGATATCGTATTAAACGGTACGGAACTTGGCGGCGGATCTGTCCGTATCCACCAGGCGGATATCCAGTCCAAGATGTTTGAAGTCCTCGGATTCACACCGGAATCCGCATATGAGCAGTTCGGTTTCCTGTTAGATGCGTTTAAGTACGGCGTTCCGCCTCATGCCGGTCTGGCTTACGGCCTGGACCGTGTGGCCATGCTGATGGTTGGCTGTGACAGCATCCGTGACGTGATCGCGTTCCCGAAAGTGAAGGACGCTTCCTGTCTGATGTCGGAAGCTCCATCTCCTGTAGATGTAAAGCAGTTGGAAGAGCTGGGGATTGAAGTGAGTGAAGAGGCTCAGGAATAAAGGAAGGTCAGATGGAATTAGCATCAATAACCGCATATAAAATCGTAACTATGTTTGTAATGGCGCTGATTGGAGCAGTCTGTTACAAAACAGATATTATAAGCTATGAGACAAACGGAAAGTTATCCAATCTTCTGCTCATGGTAATTTCACCGCTTATGATTTTCAGTTCCTATCAAAGGGAATTCAGCAGACAGCAGCTGGAAGGGCTTTTAATGGCCTTATTTCTGGCTGCTGTAAGCCATGTGGCGGCAATTATCATCACCAAAGTGTTCATTCGAAGAAGTTCAGGGGAAAATTACGGTGTGGAAAGTATGGCGGCCATTTATTCCAACTGTGGGTTTATGGGGATTCCGCTGGTGAATGCGATCTTCGGTACAGACGGTGTATTTTATATAACCGCCTACATAACCATATTTTCATTGTTTATCTGGACCCATGGAATTCTCATGATGATAGGAAAACAAACGGTGAGGGAGGCTCTGTCAGCTATGAAGACGCCGACCATATTTGCCATTATTATTGGTTTTGTATTCTATGTCTGCCAGATCCGCCTGCCGGATATGATTAAGGAACCGCTGGCTGTTATCGGAGATATGAATACCCCGGTGGCCATGCTGGTAGCCGGAGCTTCATTGGCAAGCGGCAGTTTGATCAATATGCTGAGGAAAAAACGGATTTACCTGATCTGTGCCCTCAGGTTGCTGGCCATTCCGATGGTGACAATGGTGATTTTAAATTTATTTCATTTTGACCATGTGGTAACGACAACAATTGTGCTTGCCACTGCCTGCCCCGCAGGATCCATGGGAACGCTTTTCGCGCTCAGATACGGAAAAGACGCCGTTTACGCATCGGAACTTTTCGGAGTGTCAACCGCTCTGTCCGTAATCACGATCCCGGTCGTGATGCTTGTATACACTTTTGTATAGACTTTGTTTTTTAAAGAAAAAGAAAAAATGGCCATATAATATAAATGCCTTGTAATTACAAGGCATTTGTGCTATCATGAAGACATGTGTAAAGTGTATACAAGTACATAACAAGCCGTAAATTTAAGGAGGATGTTTACAATGGATATTCGTTATTCTTGCAACCAGAGAGACTTTAAACGTTATACAACACAGGAGACCAGGGATGAGTTCCTGATTGAGAACTTATATATTCCGAACGAAGTGGTGGCTGTTTACTCCCACGTTGACCGTATGGTGACTTTGGGATGCATGCCTACTACAGAAACCGTTTCCATTGATAAAGGAATCGATATCTGGGCCAATTTCGGTACAAGCTATTTCCTTGAGAGACGTGAGATCGGTATTTTCAATATCGGCGGATCAGGCGTGATCAAAGCCGACGGAGAAGAATTTAAGATGGGTTATAAAGACTGCTTATATATCACAAAGGGGACAAAAGAAGTTCTGTTCTCCAGCGACGATGCTTCTAATCCTGCCAAATTCTATATGGTCAGCGCACCTGCTCATAAGGCATGCAAGACCACATTTATTCCGATTGAAAATGCAGCTAAGAAACCTCTCGGAGCTATGGAAACTTCCAACAAACGTGTGATTAACCAGTTCATTCACCCGGACGTACTGGAAACCTGCCAGTTATCCATGGGTATGACCGTTCTGGATCCAGGCAGCGTATGGAACACCATGCCGGCTCACACACATGAGAGACGTATGGAAGTTTATATGTACTTCGAAGTTCCAGAGAACAACGTCGTATTCCATATGATGGGCGAAGGCAGTGAAACAAGACATATCGTTATGCAGAACGAACAGGCTGTTATCAGCCCGTCCTGGAGCATTCACGCAGGCGCAGGCACAAGCAATTATACCTTTATCTGGGCTATGGGCGGCGAGAATCAGGCATTTGACGACATGGACACAATTCCTACAACTGAATTGAGATAATAAAGAATATTTTGTCCCATACCGCGGCGGGAGAAGCCGGGCGGAAAAGGGATATAAAAAGACCTAACGGGCCGATGGAAGGGAGTTAACTCCCCGGAAGAACTGACTTTCCGGAGAAATCCCCATCGGACCGCCGGGCCTTTTTTTATTTGTGGAAAAGCTGGTTCTATGAAATAAAAAAGGTCCGGCGGTCCGATGGGGATTATGGTTGGTTTTACGATCCCGCCCAACTGTGAAATCTCTGTGAAAACCTGGAAAACAGTAAATGAATCTGATACAATATTTTAAGAGATAATAGAAATAATAGGAGGACGAAATGGATCAGTTGAAAGTGTTAGTAGTAGATGACGAAGCGAGAATGCGGAAACTGGTAAAAGATTTCCTGACTGTGAAGGGATTTCAGGTGATAGAAGCGGCCGACGGTGAAGAAGCTGTGGACATTTATTTCGACCAAAAAGATATCGCCTTGATTATATTAGATGTGATGATGCCTAAGATGGATGGCTGGGAGGTATGCAAAACCATCCGCAAGTATTCCCAGGTGCCCATTATTATGCTGACGGCCAGAGGAGAAGAAAGGGATGAGCTTCAGGGATTTGATCTGGGCGTTGACGAATACATTTCAAAGCCCTTCAGCCCGAAGATCCTGGTTGCCCGTGTGGAAGCCATTCTGAGACGGAGCAGTTCGGCCCTTTCGGATGCTGTGGATGTGGGAGGGATCCGCGTGGATAAAGCGGCCCATCAGGTCACCATAGACGGTAAGGAGATAGAACTCAGCTATAAAGAATTTGAACTGCTGTGCTACTTTATCGAAAACCAGGGAATCGCCCTGTCCAGGGAAAAAATCCTGAATAATGTGTGGAACTACGATTATTTCGGCGATGCCAGAACCATCGATACCCATGTGAAAAAACTGAGAAGCAAGATGGGGGAGAAAGGCGATTATATCAAAACCGTGTGGGGCATGGGGTATAAATTCGAGGTGAATGAATGAAACAATCCATTAGAACCAGGTTCACCCTGATCTTTGTGGGATTGTCCGCATTGACCCTGGTTGCAATCTGGTGTGTCAATAACCTTTGTCTGGAAAGCTTTTATATGATGGACAAACTGCGGGTTCTGGAACGTGTTTATGAACGGTTCGACCAGCTGGTCCTGGAAAAAGCGGGAGAAGGCAAAACCCTGATTGAAGATTTTGAAGACAGCGAGGATACAGATGCAGACTATTTGGGAGATGTGGCTCTTTTATTAAAAATGGTGGCGGAACACTATAACATATCCATTGTAGTTTCCGACAGCGTGACAGGAGATACCATACTTCCGTCCGCCAGAGACGGCGCATTTCTGGCAGATAAGGCCCAGAGATATATTTTAGGCTATGATATGCCAAGAACGGAAGTCCTTAAAAAGGCGGAGAATTTTACCATACAAAAAGCGTATGACAACCGGTCCAAATCATTTTACCTGGAAAGCTGGGGATATTTTTCCGATAACAGAACCACTTTTATCATGTCCACCCCGCTTGCCAGCATCAGAGAAAGCGTGGCAGTTTCTAACCGTTTTCTGGCGTATGTCGGTTCGCTGGCAATGATTTTAAGCTGTATGGTTGTCTATTTAACAACCCGGAAGGTGACTTCACCGATTCTGAAACTGGCCTCTCTTTCAGAGAAGATGTCCCATCTGGATTTTGATGCCAAATATGAGGGCAGCGCCCAGGACGAGATCGGAGTGCTTGGAAAGAGCATGAACGTTCTGTCCGATAAGCTGAAAGAGACTATCGGCGAGCTGAAATCAGCCAATCTGGAGCTGCAGAAGGATATTGAAGAGAAGATTCAGATCGATGAGATGCGGAAAGAATTTATCGCCAATGTATCCCATGAACTGAAAACGCCCATCGCGCTGATCCAGGGCTATGCAGAAGGCCTGACCGAGGGGATGTGTGAGGACAGGGAGAGC
>JAGZXV010000096.1 GCA_018378255.1 Clostridiaceae bacterium
CCCCCCGTTCCGCCATAACACGGCTGTGTATTGATAGGAGTAAAAAAGAGTAAAAAGGGCAGTATTATTTCTTACGGGTTCTCTTGGCTGAAAAATATTTCTGTACAGTATTTTTTAGCAGTTATAATCGGTTGTATTACTTATTATTATATTTTCAGGAGAAGCCTATTGAAAAATATTGCCGTTTATGTTATTATATAGTCAATAAATTGACGGTAAATAAATAGACTGTAGGTGGTGGGGGATGAATAAGGAAGATAAAAAAAACGCGTATCTGTATTGCAAGTTCAGGGATGAGCAGTTTGCTTTATATGATGAGTATGCAAAACGTCACGGGATGCTGATGAAAACACTGTTGGTGGTAAATGTCCTCTTTTATGCGGCGGATGGATTGACGCAGACCGATATCTGCCAGCGGACATTTCAGTCTAAGCAGACGGTCAATTTGATTATTAAAAATCTATTGGCAGAGGGGTATGTGACAGTTACCGGAGTGCCGGAAAACAAACGGAACAAAATTGTCAGGATGACGGAAGCGGGCCGGGGATACTGTGAAAAGGTCGTCCGCCATATTACGTGGGCGGAGGATACGGCCATGTCGATGTTTACAGCAGAGGAACAAAAACAGTTGATTGATTTATCGAGGACATTTACGAAAAATCTTACGAAGCTGGTTAATCAGGAGACGGAGGAGATAAAAGAATGATTATTAATACAGGCGGACGGACAGATACTGTCCAGTATTATGCTGAATGGCTGATGCGGTGTTTTTCAGAGGGGTATGTTCTTTCGCGCAATCCACTTTTTACGAATAAGGTAACGCGCTATGAATTGACTCCGGATAAGGTTGACTGTGTTGTTTTCTGCTCGAAAAACTATAAACCGGTTATACCGCGTTTGCATGAGATTACGGACCGGTTTAACACTTATTTTCACTATACCATTACCGCATATGGAAAAGAGATAGAGCCAGGGGTGCCTCCAATTGAGGAAAGCATGGAAACGCTGATTGAGTTATCAAAACTGGTTGGCAGACAGCGGATTGCATGGCGGTATGATCCTGTACTGCTGACAAAGGAGTATACCATACAGCGGCATTTGGAAACCTTTGAACGGATGGCAAACGTGCTTTCTCCCCATATTGACCGCTGTATATTCAGCTTTGTTGAGATGTATAAGAAATTGGCAATTAATATGCCCGAACTCATCCCGCTGACCGAGGAAGATAAGGACGCTTTGGCTCATGGATTGGGCGCAATCGCGGATCGATATGGTATTTCCATTCAAACCTGCGGCACAAACGGCGATTTCACGAAGTACGGTATTCACACTTCCGGTTGTATGACACTGGACATTTTGGGACAAGCAAATGGGATTGTATTTAAGAACCTGAAGCACAAAGGTATGCGGCAGGGCTGTCATTGTATTGAAAGCCGGGATATAGGGGCCTACGATACTTGTCTGAATGGCTGCAAGTATTGTTATGCCAATACGAAGCTGCAGAAAGCGCAGGAAAATTACAGGCTTCATGATGCCGCATCACCGCTGCTGCTAGGTCACGTAAAGCAGGAGGATACAATCATACAGGGAGCGCAGAAGAGTTTTTTGGCAAAAGAACATCCGAATACCCCAACAACACTTGAAATTCCACCACAGCGAGATTAAAGAATCAGCAAGATAAAGAGGTGAAAACAATGCCTGAATTACCTGAAATAGAAACAATAAAGATCATGATAGAGCCGCAAGTAAAAGGGCTTGCCATTGAGAAAGTTACGGTCAACCGTCCGGAAGTGATCGCATATCCTGCCGCAAATGAGTTTTGCGGCTTGCTTACAGGGCAGATAATCTCCCGTATGGAACGCCGGGGAAAGTTTTTGATTTTTCTGTTGGACAGCGGAGATCATATCGTTTTGCATCTGCGGATGACAGGATGTTTACTGCTGACCCCGGCAGACATGCCGGAAGAAAAACACACTCATGTTGTTTTGGCAATGAGCAATGAAAAGGAGCTGCGGTTTTCCGACACGCGCCGTTTTGGGCGCTTTTGGCTGTTTCAAAATGGTGAAACCGATTCATACAGCGGGATTAGCAAATTAGGAATGGAGCCGTTTTCTCCCGATTTTACCGCCGGATATCTGAACTCCTGTTTTGGAGAACGAAAAAGAGCGGTGAAAGAATGTCTGCTAGATCAGAGTGTGGTTGCTGGCATTGGCAATATCTATTCTGACGAGATTTTATTTGCGTCGGGGATCTGTCCGGCGCGTCCGGCAAACAGTTTGAAGGAGACTGAATGGGAGCGGCTTGCCAAAGCTATCCCGGAACGTCTTTCCTATTTTATTGAAGTGAACAAAACGACGCCGGAGGAATATTTGGAGGCCAAAGGGCAGGACTACCGTAATACGCCTTTTTTACAAGTTTACGGCCGGGGAGGAAAAAACTGTCCGAGATGCGGGGCAGCGCTTTGCCGTATTGTGATCGGCGGCAGAAGCAGCGTGTATTGCCCTGATTGTCAAAGTTGAAAGGGCCGTTCTCCGTCATCTGTACGTTACCCTTTGCGGTATAGTAGATATAAAGTAGTTGACTACTCAACCATTATGAACTATAATGGCCATAATAGTTGAGTAGTCAACTATTTTTAAGGAAGGAGTGGAGATGGAATCAAATCTGAATAAATACGCGTCTATCGTTTACCGCCAGGCGCAGCGCTATTTTGATAAAGAACTGGAGAAGTACGGCATCGGCTGCGGGCAGCAGTTTTTTTTACTGCATATCAATGCCAATGAGGGCACCAGCATGTACGACCTGGCCCGGCTGGGGCATTTTGATAAGGGGACGGTGACAAAAGCAGTGCAGAAGCTGGAAGAGGAAGGCTTAATCAGGATCGAGGTGGATCCGAAAGACCGGCGGATGCGGCGGCTGTATACGACCCAAAAGGCGGAAGAAGTGGTGAAAGCCGCCTATGATTTACGCGAAACTTGGTATGAAATTTTGACAAAAGGATTTACGGATGAAGAGATCCACACAATCGGCCTCCTGATGTTCAGGATGGCTGAGAATGCATATGATTTTATGAACGGAGGAATTTGACTTTGAAGACAGACATCAAAACACAACAGAATAACGGAAATCCCCTGGGATATGAAAAGATCGGAAAACTGCTTTTAAGTTTCGCGATCCCGTCCATCATATCCTGTCTGGTGAATTCAATTTATAATATTGTAGACCAGATTTTTATCGGCCAGGGCGTCGGTTATCTGGGAAATGCGGCCACGACCGTGGTGTTCCCTCTGATGACCATCGTCATGGCCTTTGCCACCTTAATCGGCTCCGGCGGCAGCGCTTATGCGTCCATTATGCTGGGAGAAGGGAGAACGGAGGAAGCGAAACACACGTTAAATAACCTGGTCACCCTCTCCCTTGGCCTGGGCCTTATCATTACCGTATTGGGCCTGGCGTTTTTGGAACCTATGCTGATTAAGTTTGGTGCTACGGAAGCGGTGCTTCCCTATGCCGTTGATTATGGTTCCATCGTGCTTTTAGGAGTTCCCTTCAGCATTTTGGGAATTTCCCTTTCCAATATGGCCCGGGTGGATGGCAATCCTAAGCTGTCCATGTACGGAATTTTAATCGGAGCGGCTTTAAATACCATACTGGACCCCATTTACATATTCGTTTTCCATTGGGGAGTGAAAGGGGCGGCGGTTGCAACGATCACTTCCCAGATCCTTTCCTGCGTAATTCTCGCAGCCTACTTCGCCAGAGGCGGCCATCACATGGGATTCGTAAAATCCATGATGAAGCCTGTGAAACGGATTTATAATAAGACGTTAACTCTGGGGGCTTCGGCTGGAATTACTTCTTTGGTCGCCTGTATCATGCAGGTGGTTATGAACAATTCCCTTGTTTATTACGGGAATCAAAGCGATGTAGGCGGTGAAGTGGCCCTTTCAGCGATGGGAATTGTGATGAAAATCGTGATGATTCTGGGATCCTTCTGTATCGGATTCGGTGTCGGCGCTCAGCCGATTTTAGGCTTTAACTATGGCGCCAGAAAATATACCAGAATTAAAAAGACATACCGCCTGGCGGTCATTGCGGCCACTGTGTCCATTTCAGCCGGATGGCTGATCTGCCAGACGGTGCCGGAACTGATCCTTCGCCTGTTCGGCAGTGAAAATGGGCAGTTTATGACATTTGCGGTGAAATGTATGAGAATCTATCTGGGCGGTATTTTCTGCGCGGGATTCCAGATCGTATCCACCAACTATTTCCAGGCCACCGGCCAGCCGTTAAAGGCGTCCATTCTTTCCATGCTCCGCCAGCTTCTGCTTTTAATTCCTCTTCTGTTAATCCTGCCGCTGTTCTTTGGCCTGGACGGTATTCTGTTTGCAGGGCCTGCGGCAGATATCGGTTCGGCGGTCATTGTGGCTTGTTTTATTGTGCCCGAGATGAAAAAACTGAACGCACATATTAAAGAGAGCGGAGAGAAATAAGCCGGGGCTCAGATATCATAATAATGATCATAAGCATCTTTTAACAGATTCATTAACATCTTCTCATCCTGGCTCGGACGTCTGTCTTTCCGCTGGAGACAAAGCATATAACGGTAATAAGGCTTATCCGGCCTGCAGACTAAAAGTCCCATATCCCTTGGGATGCAGTAACTGGGAATGACGGAAAGGCAGAGACCCTGCAGAACCATGCGGCACTGGGCGATTGTGCTGTTTAATTCACATACGACCCCGGCATTCATATGGTAATCATTGAACATTTTAAAGGCGATCTGGTAATCGCAGGTATCCCTGGGAGCCAGAGAATAGCTTTCGTTGGAGAATAATGACATGTCGGCGACGGGAGGATTATCATAATTGGCTGAGGCGGCATGGGCGCCCGGATGGTTAGGTGGAATGAGCAGCCAAACCTCTTCTTTTTTCATAAGCTGTATGTGGTAACGGTTGTCCCGGATGATTTCCCCCCGGCCGATGATGGCCACATCCAGCTTATTTTCATGCAGTTTATCCAGAATTGCAACGGCCCGGCCTTCCATGACATTTACATTGAAATTGGGAGCCTGGGGTTTGAATTTTGCGAAAACTTTTGCGAAAATTTGGAGCATTAATTCAGAAGAAATGCCGATATTCAGCGTATTTTCATTTTGATAGATATGGAGCTTTTCATAAAGCTCTTTTTTCATGTCCAGAATCTTTTTTGCGGTTTCTACATAGAGTTCTCCCGCCGGAGTGATGGAAAGCCGGTTCTTTTCCCGGCCAAACAGCGTCAGTCCCAGTTCCTTTTCCAATTTACTGAGAAACAGGCTCAGGGTGGATTGGGATACGAATAACCGCTCTGCGGCCTTGGTCAGATTTTGCTCTTCTGCGATTACAACAATATAATTTAACTGTTTTAAATCCATAGCAACTCTCCTCATTTGTGTGCAGCGTTACAGGTATGCTGCCGGCGCTGTTTCTGATGGTTGATTTCTTCTTTTCATTTTAATAGATACTATTGATTTTTTCAATAGTATCTATGAACTTTATATATTGGATTTGTTTGTGCAAATACTATAATATAAAGCTATAGTTAACAGATAATTAGTGCGAAACTTACAATTATTTGCTGACTGCTGGGAATGGAAAAATAAGATGCGGCCATTCCTCTCAGGTTTCGAAAATCACACGATAGCAGGAGGAAAAAGAGATGAGGAAAATGAAAAAAATGATGTCACTTTTGCTGGCGGTTTCCATGATAGGCGGTTTATGTGCCTGCGGTTCATCGGATAAGCCTGCGGCGTCATCGGGCCAGGATACCACGGCGGCCGGGAATACAACTGCGGGAGCAGGAGGGACGGATAAAAAAGAGGGAGAATCCTCACAGGCCGAAGCTGTGGGAAATTATAAAATCGGAATTATGACGGATACGGTTTCATCAACAGAAGAGAACTACCGGGCGGCCATGACCATGAAAGAAAAATATGGTGATTTAATCGTCACAGCAACTTATCCGGACAAATCATCGGAACTGGAAACCACCATTTCAAACGCCCTCAGCCTGGCATCGGATCCGGATGTAAAGGCCATTGTTTTCTGTCAGGCCATTGAAGGAACTACTGCGGCGATCCAGAAGATCAAGGAGAAACGCCCCGATATGCTCTGTATTGTAGGAGGAATGACAGAAGATCCTGCGGTAATAGGCGCAGAAGGAGTTGCGGATATCTGTCTTCAGAAGGCAACCGAAGAATTGGGAATCCAGATGGTAGAGGGAGCCAAGGAACGGGGGGCAGCAAGGCTGATCCACTATTCCTTCCCGCGCCAGATGGCCATGCAGGTAATCCACACCAGATATGAAGCCATTAAAGCGAAATGTGAAGAGCTGGGAATCGAATTTATGGAAGTCATGACGCCGGATACCCAGAGTGATGCCGGAGTTGCGGGAACCCAGCAGTTTGTGCTGGAAGACGTGAGAAGAAAGATCGAAGAATTCGGCCCTGACACGGCATTTTACGCAACAGGCGTGGCGATGAACGAGCCGATGATTAAAGCGGTGGTAGAAGGCGGGGCCATCTATATCCTTCAGTCTGATCCATCCCCATTTAACGGCTATCCGGCAGCTTTGGGAATCGAGATACCGGAAGATAAGAAAGGTGATTTCCAGTACGGGCTTGAGCAGATCAAGGAAAAATCAACTGCTCTCGGAATGGAAAAGCGGCTTTCCACATGGAGTTTTGCAGTTTATCCCATGTTCATCTGTGCCGGTGTGGAATATGCTAAAGCGTATTGTGAAGGGCAGACAAAGGGCAAATTCGATCCCGACGTGTTAAAAGAGAAGATGTCCGAATACGCAAAAGCTGATATCCATTTCAGCAACTACGTGGATAATAATGGAACAAAGTTCGACAATGTGATCTATGTAACCGGGG
This sequence comes from Clostridiaceae bacterium, assembly GCA_018378255.1. GTDB lineage: Bacteria > Bacillota > Clostridia > Lachnospirales > Lachnospiraceae > CHH4-2. The sequence continues at coordinate 6,917 of JAGZXV010000096.1, forward strand.
AACTGGTGGATTTCAGCACATATGGCGAGAAATAGAAAACCGGAAAAGGTGATTGGAATGGCAGAATACGAGTATGTCCTGGAAATGAAAAATATAGGTAAGGAATACTATGGAAACCGGGTGCTCAAAGGGATCAGCTTCCAGTTAAAACCCGGAGAGATCATGTCCGTAATCGGAGAAAACGGCGCAGGAAAATCGACCCTCATGAACGTTTTATTCGGAATGCCTGTGATTCATTCTACAGGCGGTTACGAAGGAAGTGTTTTATATGAAGGAAAGGAAGTGTCTATAAAATCTCCATACCATGCCATGGAGTTGGGAATTGGCATGGTACATCAGGAATTTATGCTGCTTCCGGATTTTACCGTTACGGAAAATATTAAGCTGAACAGGGAATTGACCAAGTCAAATCCCTTCAGCAGAGTTTTTGGAAAAAAACTGGAGACATTGGACCGCAAAAACATGAAGCAGGATGCCAGAAAGGCTTTGGATCAGGTCGGCCTTGGAATTGATGAATGGGCCCTTGTGGAAGGCATGCCCGTAGGTTATATGCAGTTTGTGGAGATCGCAAGGGAGATCGATAAAAAGGACATTAAAGTCATTGTCTTTGACGAACCGACGGCAGTTTTGACGGAAAGCGAATCCCAGCGGCTTTTGGAAGTGATGAAGAAAATTGCAGGAACCGGCGTGGGAATTATTTTTATCAGCCACAAACTGGATGAGGTCATCCAGATTTCCGATAAAATCATGGTAATGCGGGATGGTGAACACGTCACAACCTTACCTGGAAAGAGCGCGTCGGCAGTCCGGCTGGCGGAGCTGATGGTGGGCAGGGGAATTAATGCGGATTCCATTGCCCGGTACAGGGATTTTTCTGACGGCGAAACCCTGATGTCCATCAGAGGGCTGAAGGTGATGATGCCGGGAGAGATGGTAAAGGGCATTGACCTGGATATAAAAAAAGGTGAAATTATCGGATTTGCAGGCCTGGCCGGGTATGGCAAACTGGGCATTTCAAACGGCATTTTAGGAACCTGCCGCGCGGACGGAGAGGTGGTTTATAAAGGGGAAAGCCTGAAGCTGAACGATCCCCTGGCCGTTTTAAAGAAACATATCGCTTTCGTGTCGGAGGACAGGAAAGGGGTAGGCCTGATTCTTCAGGATTCCATCGAAGACAATATCGTTAATCCATCCATGCAGGTACACGGTCATTTTCTGAAACGTTATGGGCCTTTCAGCCAGATCGACAGGAAAAAGATCAGCGAACGGGCTAAAAAAATGATCGGGGAGCTCCAGATCAAATGCACCGGCCCCAAACAGGCCGTCGGCGCTTTATCAGGGGGAAACCAGCAGAAGGTCTGCATCGCGGCCGCTCTCACCCTGGAACCGGAAATGCTGTTTGTGTCCGAACCAACCAGGGGAATTGATATCGGCGCCAAGAAAATTGTGTTGGATTATCTGAAAAAGCTGAACCGGGAAGACGGGGTGACAATCGTTGTCACCTCCAGCGAACTCAAGGAACTTAGATCCGTCTGTGATAAAATTGTGATCATAACCCGGGGGAAAATACAGGGGGTTCTTCTTCCTGATGCGCCGGATGCAGAATACGGACTGATGATGTCCGGCGCGTGTGAATCATCAGCAGGTGTATCACCAGCAGATGAATCATCAGCAGGCGGATCACCAGCAGATGAAATTCCGGCAGTTGAAACAGCAGGAGGTGAGAGGAATGAGTAAGACGAAATTAAGCGGCCTTTATCAGTCAATCGGTCTGCCAAGGCTGATTATCACAGGATTTGTAGTGGTTTTATGCCTCCTTCTTCCAGTGCTGGGCCTTCAGTCGGACATGCTGTTTTCCCAGTCCCTGACGAGAATTTTTATGAACCTGATTCTGGTGCTGGCCATGGTGCCCTCCATCACGTCAGGGATCGGAATGAATTACGGCCTGCCCCTTGGAATCGTGTGCGGACTTTTGGGCGGAGCACTGAGTCTGGAGATGAGGATGACGGGGCTGGCCGGATTTTTGACGGCAATTTTTATCTCCCTTCCTCTGGCGGCGCTGTTTGGCATCGGTTATGGGATTTTACTCAACAAGGTCCGGGGATCGGAAGGAATGATCGCCACCTATGTGGGGTTCTCCGTGGTGGCATTTATGGATATCGTGTGGCTGGTGTCTCCGTTTAAAAATGATGCCATCACATTTCCCATGGGCTCCGGTCTGCGCAACATCGTGTCGGTGGAAGGCAGCTATGAGAAAATACTGGATAATTTTTTAAAGATCAGAATTACAAAAAATATAGAAATTCCCACCGGGCTGATTCTATTTTCCCTTCTTTTCTGCCTTTTTATGTGGATCTTTCTGCGCACCAGACTGGGAATTAAGATGAAAATCGGAGGGGCCAACCCCACATATGCGCGGGCGATCGGGATCAAAGTGGATAAGACCAGGATCCTTGGAATGGTGATTTCCACCTGCTTAGGGGCCGTAGGCATCATCGTCTATGCCCAGAGCTATGGATTTTATCAGTTTTATAATGCCCCGCTCATGATGGCGTTCAGCTGTGCCGCAGCGATCCTCATCGGCGGGGCCACAGTCAGGAGGGCCACGGTCACCCATGTAATATTCGGGACCGTATTGTTTCAGACCATGCTCACCATCGCGCTGCCTATAGCCAATGAAGTGATGCCTGAGGGAAATCTGTCTGAAATTATCCGTATTATCATCAGCAACGGAGTAATCCTGTATGCGCTTACGAAGGCAGGTGATAAATGATGAAAAAGATAAAAGATCTGTTTGCCAATAATATTGTAACGGTCATGTTCATAATTCTTTGTGCCGCCGCTATTGCGGTCGCGGACCAGACGCCGGCGTTTTTGTTTGAACAGATTGTGCAGAGACTTTTTAGAAACGGGGTACTGGTGCTGTCTTTGATCATCCCCGTTCTGGCCGGGCTGGGACTTAATTTCGGTATTGTTTTAGGGGCTATGAGCGCCCAGACAGCCATGATCATGGTTACCTACTGGAAGGTGGAAGGCGTGCCCGGACTGGTTCTGGCTCTGGCGGTCAGCACCCCTATCGCCATTCTTTTAGGCGTTCTGATCGGACGGCTCTTTAACAAAACCAAAGGACAGGAAATGATTACGGGCATGATTTTAGGCTTCTTTGCCAACGGTGTTTACCAGTTTATCTTCATGGTGCTGGTAGGCGGGATCATTCCTCTTAATAACCCGGATATGACCATATCCGGCGGGATCGGACTGTTAAATACCATGAAATTGTCGGAAAAGACATCGGGTGCATTTGATAAGCTGATCAGGATATCTCTGGATCGAGCGTTTTTATATGGATTTGTTCTTCTGTTTGCCATTTTTGCATGGAAGCTTTTTCACGGCATCAGGAAAAAGGATTATAAAGCTGTGAAAAGTTTTGGTGCTGCAGTCCTGATTTACGGAGTGCTTCTGGCGGCGGTGAGAAGCAATGCGAAGCTCAATATGGCCATGGCTTTTGTGGATGTGCCTGTTTTTACAGCGCTGCTGGTCATCGTGGCGGCATTATTCACCCGGTTTATCATCAATACAAAACTGGGACAGGATTTCCGTTCGGTAGGCCAGAACATGAAAGTGGCGGTTGCATCCGGCATCAATGTGGATAAAACAAGGATTACTGCCATTGTAATTTCCACGGTGCTGGCCAGTTTCGGCCAGATTATATCGATTCAGAACATCGGAAACTTTGCTACCTATACGGCTCATGAACAGGTTGCCACCTTTGCTATTGCCGCTCTGTTGGTAGGAGGCGCTTCTATAAAGAAGGCAAATGTCAGCCATGCATTTTTAGGCATAATTTTATTCCATACACTTTTTACGGTTGCGCCGATGGCCGGAGCCAATCTTTTTAATGACACTCAGATCGGCGAGTATTTCAGGGTATTCGTGTCATATGGAGTGATCGCCCTGGCGCTGCTGCTTCATACGGCAAAAGCGGCCAAGCAGAGAAAACTTCTGCTGGAACAAGAACAACAGGCATAAATAATAAAACATGGAGAAGCAAATAAGATGAGCAATGAATATTTGATTAATGACAGAGAACCGCAGGCCTTATATCATTTTTTTGAAGATATCTCAAGGATTCCCAGAGTTTCCTTTCATGAAAAGCAGGTTTCCCAGTACCTGGTGGATTTCGCCGAAAGCCGGGGACTGTGGTATTACCGGGATGAGATGTACAATGTGCTGATTAAAAAGGAGGGCAGCCGGGGCTGTGAAAACCTTCCTTCCATACTTTTGGAGGGACATGTGGATATGGTGGCGGCCAAAACCGAAGAATCCAGCCATAACTTTGACACAGACCCCATTGAACTGGTTGTAGAAGGAAATATTCTGCGTGCCAATAAAACAACGCTTGGCGCGGACAACGGATGTGCGGTGGCCATGATGCTGACACTGCTGGACAAAGAAGACCTGGTTCATCCGCCGTTAGAGTGTTTGTTCACCGCCCAGGAAGAGACAGGGCTTGACGGGGCCAAGGGATTTGATTTGAGCAAAATCGATTCCAGACGGGTAATCGGCCTGGATGCAGGATCAGAAGGCGTTTTCCGAAAAGGAACCACCACCAAAGTGCAGATGACTTCTGCTTTAAAGACGGACCGTGAGGAGATAAAAGGGAGAATTTATGAACTGGTTGTAGAAGGGCTGAGAGGCGGTGACCAGGGAGCCAATATACCCAAAGAAAGGATCTGTGCCATAAAAATGACCTCCAGAGCCCTTCATCACCTGAATAAAGAGATGGATGTGCGGGTGATTTCCATTGAGAAACTGGGTAAAGGCATACCGGAAGACTGCAGGACAAAGATCTGCCTGGCAGAGGGAAATGAGGAGCGGATGCATGAAATCTTAAATGAACAGCAGAAACTGATCCGCCTCGAATATGCGGACAGCGATCCGGATATCAGGATTTATGCCCGTTCCTGTGACGGTGAAACATCAAATGGCCTGCGGATGCTGACTAAAACATGCAGCGACAGCCTGATTAACACCATTTACCTGATTCCCTACGGTGCCCGGAACAGAAAGCCATGTGAGCCGGAGGCGGTGAAATGTTCCGTCATCATGAAAAAGATCTACACGGATCCGGATGCGGTCCGTATCTTCTCGGTAATTTCCACGGAAGAGATGATACTTGGGCACGCTTTGGACGAAGAGATGCGGACCTTTGTCCGCACCCTGGGCTGGGAAGTGGAAGCGGTTGATCTGGATAAGGGCTGGGATTGGGAAGAGGTGTCCCCAATCCGGGATATCATGGTAAAATCTTATGTGGAACTCTACGGAAAAGAACCTGTTGTCAATATCAGCCATGGAGGAAATGACTGTGTGATATTAAAGCAAAAGATACCGGAAATGGATATGGTGACGACGGCGGCTACTTATGAAGATTACCATACGCCGAATGAACATCTTTATATGGATTCTTTTGAAAAGGTTTATTATCTGCTGGAGCGGACATTGCTTAATTTAACGTAATCGTGGCGGATTTTAAGAATTATGGCGTGAGAGACGCCGGAAAAATGGGGGAACCGGGACGAAGGGGAGTTTTTGACCTTCGCCCCGGTTCCTTCTTTTTTCCGGCTGTGCTGTGGCTGGGAGAGTGATTTTGAACAATAAGTATCTTCATTGGGGGTTTCGAAAGCTTATTGTACTTTTGGAATGATATTATCAATTATATTTATTCGAAAAGTAAAAAAGTTGACTTTTATAATGAAAAAATATATTATATCATATAATAAGTCAATTGCGGAGGTGGAGCAATGAAGATCAATCAAATAATTTATGATGAAATAAAAAAGAATAATAATATAATAACCACATCTCAGGTACTTGCATTAGGATATTCAAAACAGTTGTTATCAAATTATGTAAAAGCAGGACTTTTAGAACGCTGCAGACACGGCGTTTATACTTTGCCCAATGTAGTGCATGATGATATGTACACGTTAATGACTCGTTCCGAAAAGATTGTTTTTTCCCATGATACCGCGCTGTTTCTGAATGGAATGTCAGAAAAAACGCCTTTTATGCATACGGTAACGATTCCAAGCAATTCAGTATTGCCGAGTTCATTAAAGGGTGAGTGTATTTGTTTTTATGTGAAATCGGAGTTGCATGATGTTGGAATTATAGATAAAAAGACAACGTTTGGGAATAGAGTCAGATGCTATAATGTTGAAAGAACAGTATGCGACTTACTTAGAAGCCGTAGTCGCTGTGATGAAGAGATGGTTATAAGTGCCATAAAAAATTATGCTTTGTATGACAAAAAGGATTTAAATCGCCTGTATGTATATGCAAAACAGTTTAAGGTTGCAAAAGAGCTGCAAAAATATTTGGAGGTATTGTTATGAATGGAGGAGCAATGAGCTTGAAAGCGAAAATAAATAATTATGCTAAGAGTAACAAAATCGCAGCGCAGGTTGTCCTCCAGAACTATATGTTTGAGCGTTTTCTGGTAAGAATGTCTAAATCAGATTACAGCAGTAAATTTATAATAAAGGGTGGGATGCTCATTGCAGCTCTTGTAGGCTTGGATACCAGATCTACTATGGATTTGGATACAACTTTAATAAATTTCCCACTGACGGAAGAAAAGGTAATGGAAGCGATAAAGAGCATATGCGGTATTAACTTAGAAGATGATGTGACATTTGAAACTGTGTCAATTACGTCAATTCGTAAGGATGACAAATATGGCGGGTTTTGTGTGAGATTGAATGCCGGATATGATACAATAGTTACGCCGCTTTCCATTGATGTATCTACAGGCGATATAATGACACCATCTGCCATGCAATACGAATTTGCTGGTATTTTTGATGATACAGTGCTTATACGGCTGTGGGGGTATAATATAGAAACTGTGATGGCGGAGAAAGTAGAAACCATATTAAGACGCGGTGTATTTAATACAAGACCGAGAGATTATTATGATATTTACATTCTTAGTACTACGCAAAAATACAGTGAAGAGTTGTTCAAAGAAGCGCTGAAAGCTACTGCTGAACACAGAGGCAGTGTTGAAAATATTGCAGATACGAAAACTATAATGACATTGATATCAGACAGTACTGAATTAAGGAAGATGTGGGAAAAGTACCAGAAAAAATTCAGATACGCCAAAGATATAACCTTTGAACAGATTATAGATGTGTTGGAGCGTTTAGTATGAAGATAAATTCGATATAAAAATTCAGTTTCGGTGAGGGCCGGAAGGAATCCGGAGTGCTGAAAAGCGCTCTGGTTTTCTCCCGGCTCCCGCCGGGAATAAAAATATCTTTAAGATAATCCCTGACCTTTTCCTAAAGTAAAATAAAGAATAACCACGATTACAGCCGGAGCCATAAAACGGACCGAGAAGGACCATATTTTTTTCAGTCCGAAAGGATGGCCGGAGGTTTCCAGTTCACGGGAGGCATTTTTTGTGCCCCAAACCCAGCCGGTGAAGATGCAGAAACACAGGGCGCCAAACGGGATCATCAGGTTATCGGTGAACTTTTCCATGGCGGCATTCATGGGGATACGGTGAAGTCCGTTGGTGAAATCAAACCATGGCAGGCGGATATCCATAGCGCCCTGGGATAAGGAATAGCCGGCGCTGAGCACGCTCATAGGAACGGCCAAAAGGAGTGTGGCCTTCAAACGGGACAGATGGAATTCTTCTGTCAGCCATGCGATGCAGCTTTCCAGAATGCTGATGGCACTGGTTAAAGCGGCCAAAAACAGGAGAAGGAAAAAGGCGAAGCCCAGAACCCTTCCTCCTGGCAGGCGGCTGAATATCTCAGGCAGGGCCATAAATGCAAAACCGCCGCCCATGCCCATTCCCTCCGGTCCTGCGGTCAGATAGACTACGGGGATGATGGCAAGCCCGGACAGTATGGCAACCAGGCTGTCCAGAATGCAGATGCAGCCGGCGCTCTTTGCTAAACTTTCTGTTTTGGGAACATAACTTCCATAAGTTACCATGATACCCATCCCCACGCTGAGGGAGAAAAATGCCTGTCCTAAAGCGGCAACCACAGTATCTCCGTTAAACTGTGACGGATCCACTTTCAGCATGAACCGGAGCCCCTCCCCGGCTCCTTCCAGGGTAAATGCATAGATCACTATACCTAAGAGAAGGACGAAAAGTCCGGGCATCAGTATTTTGCTGACCCGTTCAATTCCGCCTGACACTCCATGCACAACCACATAGATGCAGAGCACAAAAAATGCCGCTGCCCATAAAAGCGGCTCCACAGGCTTAGAGATAAAGCCGGCAAAGTATGAGGTGAAGATATTTCCGCTGTCTGCAGCGGTTCCGAAATCTGCTCCGGCCAGATAAACCCAGACGTATTTCATCACCCATCCGCCCACAATGCTGTAATAGGAAAGGATAACAAATAATGTGAGAACCCCTATTCCGCCTGCGAAACTCCAGCGGCGGTCCAACTGCCGGAAAGCGCCGATCACATTTTTCTGGGTGCTGCGCCCGATGGACAGTTCGGCCAGCATGACCGGAAAGCCGATACATGCAACGATCAGAATGTAGCAGATTAAAAATGCGCCGCCCCCATAGGCAGCCACATTTCCCGGGAATTTCCAGATGTTTCCCAACCCCACCGCACTGCCGGCGGCAGCCAGAATGAAGCCAACATTGCTTGCCCATTGGCTCCGTTTTTGCTTTTGCTCCATTATAACCTCTCATTCTGCCTGATTTCAGGCATTTTTTAATTCAAATATTTTTATACGGCGGTATTTTACCGCTTTTCATAAAATAAGCCGGGAACCCGGCGAAATATCGTGTCTATTTTATCATAGTCTTTTTCCTGCGTCTACCTCCCGGTTTAAAGTTTTCCGCATTTCATTTCTCTTTTCCAGGGCGGTCTGGTAAGGGAGAGGGCAGGAAAAGAGGAAATAACTGACAGCCTGTTTTACAGGCGATAAACAAAGAAGATTGGCGCAAACCTGTTATAAAAGTAATATAAGATATGTAAAGAATATAAGCTAAAGGCACAGTTTCCGATACCATTGCTCCGATGGCATACGCTGAGGCCATCCCTGCGGTGTGTGTTTGGAAGCAGCAGAGAAGCCAGGTGTCTTTAAAACCTGTTTTGTAGAAATTGTAATGAACAATTGAATATGAATTTGTGCAAAAAAGTGGATGCATCGGCGGCGGCATCCATTTTTTTTGTTGGAAATGTCCATATCATATTGACAAGTATTATTGCTTGTGATATATTTAATACAAGTTAAACATATTATAAAAATATGATAAGTTAAAAAGGGGTTATTTGTTTCTTACACATGAAAGGAGGACGTCGATGAACGATTCACCGATGATTGCAGGAAGAAGGAAGAAGAGATTATTTAAAAGGGTAGAGCCGTTTTTTTATTTGCTTCCTGCGGCTGCATTTTTTGCCATCTTCACATTTTATCCGTTTATTAAAACAATTTACAGCAGTTTCTTTTTAGTAAACGCAAAAGGAGAGATCAGGAGTTTCGTCGGATTGGAAAACTACATACACGTATTGTCTGATCCCAAGTTTATCAAATCAATTGGCAATACGCTTCTCTATGTGGCGCTGTCTTCACCGGTGGCCATTGCGATTTCGCTGGTATTGGCCATGCTGTGCTGCAACAAAACTAAGACATCCTCCATTTATGAGACCATGTTTGCCATTACGATGGCTATGTCCCTGTCTGTTACAGCCATGATTTTTAATCTTCTCTATAATCCGACCATCGGCGCCCTGAATCATCTGGTGGGCCAGAAGATCCGCTGGCTGGGTGATCCTAAGATTGCCATGATATCGTTAAGCATCATAGCGGTTTGGATGAATATCGGTTATAATTTCCTGTTCCTTTTGGCGGCAGTCAGAGGCGTTCCCGCCGAACTGCTGGAAAGCGCCGAAGTGGACGGGGCGGGTACGGTGAAAAAGGTGTTTAAGATCGTGATTCCGCTTATCTCTCCAACGGTATTTTTCCTTATTTGTAATTCTCTGGCAAAGAACATGATGATGTCGGGACTGGTTTTAATTCTGACCGAAGGCGGGCCTCAGGGATCCACCCAGACCATGATTTCCTACATGTTCCAGCAGTCCATCAACAACCAGAATTATAATGACGGATTTGCGGCAGCTATCATCGCATTTATTCTTACATTTGCCGCCATGTGCCTGAGCTTTGCATTTGAGAAGAAAGGAGTGCACTATCAATGAGAAGTAATCCGAGAAAGCGTATATTCAATCTCCTGTTCCAGATCCTTTGCATAGCAGGCGGGTTCCTTGTTATATCTCCTATTTTATATGCGGTCAGCGTTTCCTTTATGGATTCCGACCAGATCCTGAATACGGAATTGTCTCTGCTGCCGCGGAGAATCCATTTTGAAAATTACAGGATCGCCCTCAGCACCACGCCGTTGCTCCGCTATATGTGGAACTCTCTGGTAATTGCAGGCGTTTCCAGCGTAATCCGTGTGCTGACAGCCAGCATGGCGGCCTTCGCTTTTGCATTCATGGCATTTAGGGGAAAGAATATTATCTTTATGCTGTTCATGTCCACGATCATGGTTCCGGCCGACTGCCTTTTGGTAACTAACTATCAGACAGTTTCCAGACTGGGACTGGTCAACACCTATATCGGCATGATGATCGTCTTTTGTGCCTCCGCCCTCAACATACTCATGATGAGACAGAACTTTTTGTCCTTCTCCTCTGAGCTTTACGATGCGGCGAATGTGGATGGCTGCGGAAATTTCCGTTTTTTCACCAGGATTCTGCTGCCGCTTAACAAATCGGTTTTGACAACTGTGTTCATTTCCGCTTTTATCGGCACCTGGAATACATATCTCTGGCCGATGCTTGTTACGAATAAAAATGAAATGCGGACCGTACAGGTGGGAATCACTATGCTCAATTTCCCTGACGGTACGGTATACGGCCCGATTATGGCGGCCGCGACAATTGTTTTAGTGCCCACGATTTTAGTGTTTATCATCTTTAAGAAGCAGATCGTAAGCGGCATTATGGTAGGTTCTGTTAAAGGTTAATCTAGGGGATGTCTGAACTTTGATTTCCGCCATCCGCGCGCTTTGCATTGCGGGAACCAATTTTCAGATGCACTCTAAGAGATACAGAAAAAAAGGAGGAAATATTATTTATGAAGAGAGCAGTTAGTATCTTATTGGCAGCAGCCATGGCAGCAGGACTGACCGCCTGCGGCGGATCAAAAGGAGCGCCGGAAACGGCAAACACTACAGAGGCGGCTAAGAGCAGTGAAGCACCTGCGGCCGCAGGAAGCGAAGCATCGTCAGAGCAAGCCCAGGCGTCGTCGGGCGAAGCTGTAAAAGTGGAATATTGGCATACGATGACAGGTGCCAATGAAACCGCTATCAACTCGGTTGTACAGAAGTTCAACGATACGGTGGGAAAAGAAAAAGGAATCACGGTGGAATGCATTTTCCAGGGTGATGATATCAATGAAAAGCTGAAAACCTTATATCAGGCGAAAGATACGGCCAACTTCCCGGACTGCGCCATGATTGTTAATGCAGGAATCCCTTCCATCAAGGACTATGAGCAGATCGTTCCCATTGATGATATGTATGCATCAGGAAAAGAGATATCCATTAAAAAAGAAGACCTTCTTCCTAATGCAGCCAGAGCGGCCAGCTATCAGGATAAGATGATCGCCATGCCGTTTAACGCTTCTGCCATTCTTCTTTACTACAATAAAGATATGTTTAAAGAAGTGGGACTGGATCCGGAAAACCCGCCGGAAACCATCGCTGAGATGGCCGACTGCATTACAAAACTGATGCAGAAAGACGATAAGGGACAGGTTACCAGATATGGCTTAAATGTGGCTGTCAGACGTTACCAGATGGCAAACTGGATCGGAATGCAGGGAGAATACAATTTCTTTGGAGACAATGAAGGCGGACGTGCCGGCCTGATGAGCAAAGTCACATTCGGCGAAGACGGAACCCTGATGAATTATCTGACTGAGTGGGAAAAAGTAGTAAAAACCGGCGGATATAAAGAAGTGGAAGACAACATCAACGAGGAATTCTCCATGCAGCTTTTCGGTATGGCAGTTATGTCCTCCGCACGTATCGGCAAGATCACAAGCCTGGTTGGAGACAGCTTTGACTGGGGAACCGCTTATCTTCCGAAGGTAAATGCAGACGATAAAGGCGGAGTGGCCGTAGGCGGCTCCAGTACGGTATTATTCGACCGCGGCAATCAGGATGTAGTGGATGCGGCCTGGATTTTCACCCAGTATTTATCAAGCCCTGAAGCACAGTATGATTTCTGCAGCGCAACCGGTTACATCCCTGTAAACAACAATACATATGAACTGGATCAGATGAAGACCTTCCTGGAAGAGAATGACAAGTTCGCGGTTGCCTGTGACGAACTCAGAAATTCCAATCCAAATGTACAGGAACCATTTGATATCATCAACTGGGAAATCGACGGAATCATCCGCGACAATATGGAATTATTCGGCAGCGGAAAACAGGATATTCAGACCACTCATGACAATATCGTCAATGACTGCAATGATAAACTTTCCAACTATGTAAGAGCAAATCAGTAAAAGAGAAGGAAATCTGCAATGGTAAAACTTGTTGTCAGTGATATGGACGGCACGCTCTTAGCCCAGGACTCAGTTCTGGGCGGGCAGGCCATCCGGATGATTCAAAAGCTGAAGGAGAGAGGGATTCTTTTCACTATGGCCACAGGCAGAAGCCAGTGTCTGAGTGAAGAGTACGAGAGACTCCTGGATTTGGAGATCCCCTATATCGCCTGCAACGGGGCGGTGATTTTAAAACGGGGAGAGATAATAAAACAGCATCAAATCGCTTTAAAAGGTCTGCGCCCGTTGGTGGAAGAGGCGGACCGTCTGGATATGTCTGTGGTGTTCAGCATTGGCGGCAGCGAATTTTACTATAAAGAGACTCCATGGATTTTGGAAAAGAGGAGAGAAGAAGGCTTTTATGAGAATCCTATGATCCTGTCGGAAGATATCTGGAATCAGACATATTTGGAAAAGCTGATGATTATGGATAACTGCCGTACCGGACGGATTGCGCTGATGGAAGATATGTGCAGAAAGCTTCCGCCGGAATATGGTTTCACCAGATATACCAATATGTCGGTAGAGATCGTAAACTGCCGGGCCACGAAAGCGGAAGGCGTCCGTTTTCTGGCGGATTATCTGGGAATCGGCATGGAAGAGGTTCTGGCCATCGGAGACCATAAAAATGACTGCGAGATGCTCACGGAAGCGGGAATCGGCGTTGCCGTATCCAATGCGATTCCTGATGCGAAGCAGTGCGCCGACTATGTGACCGCAGGAGACCATCTGGACGGG